>NZ_JABAEE010000022.1:28615-84161 GCF_023701885.1 Pseudomonas sp. CG7
CACAACGTGCTGCGCCTGTTCGAGGCCACCGAACCCTGGTTCAACTTCGGCGCGCAGGATGTCTGGAGCCTGTTCCATTCCTACGCGTTCGACTTCTCGGTCTGGGAAATCTTTGGCGCACTGCTCCACGGTGGCGAGTTGCTGATCGTGCCGTATGACATCAGCCGCTCACCGCAGCAGTTCCATGAACTGCTGTGCGACGCCGGGGGGACTGTGCTCAACCACAGACCGTCGGCGTTCAAGCAACTGATGCACGAAGCTTGCGCCGATGACCGGGCCAACGCCTTGCGCTACGTGGTGTTCGGCGGCGAGGCGCTGGACGTCAAGTCCTTGCGCCCCTGGTTCGAGCGCTTCGGCGATGCCGCGCCGCAACTGATCAACATGTACGGCATCACCGAAACCACCGTGCACGTGACCTACCGTCCGCTGTCGATAGCGGACCTGGAACAGGACGCCAGCAGCCCGATTGGCGAGCCGATTGCCGACCTGTCCTGGTATCTATTGGACGGCGATTTGAACCCGGTGCCAAAAGGTTGCATCGGTGAGTTGTACGTCGGTCGCGCAGGCCTGGCCCGGGGCTACCTGAATCGTGGCGACCTTACCGCGTTGCGGTTCATCCCCGACCCGTTCGGCGAAAGCGGCGCACGTTTGTACCGCACCGGCGATCTGGCGCAGTACCGCAGCGACGGCGTGATCGAGTACGTCGGTCGCATCGACCATCAAGTGAAGATCCGCGGTTTCCGCATCGAACTGGGCGAGATCGAAGCGCGCCTGAACGCCTTGGCTTCCGTGCGTGAAGCGTTGGTGCTGGCCCAGGATGGACCGAGCGGCCAGCAACTGGTGGCTTACGTGATCCCGGCCCGCGCCAGCGAAGCCCCAGCCGACCTGCGCGAGCAGATCAAGACTCAACTCAAAGCCGACCTGCCGGACTACATGGTGCCGACGCACCTGTTGTTCCTCGAACAATGGCCACTGACCGCCAACGGCAAGCTCGACCGCAAGGCCTTGCCCACCGCCGACGCCAGCCAGATCCAGCAGGACTACGTGGCGCCGCGAAGCGAGCTGGAACAACAGATCGCCGCGATCTGGCAAGACGTGCTCAAGGTCGAGCGGGTCGGCTTGAGCGATAGCTTCTTCGAACTGGGCGGCCACTCGCTGCTGGCGACGCAGATGGTGTCGCGCATTCGCCAGGCCCTCGGCCTGAACCTGCAACTGCGCCAGTTGTTCGAGAACGCCAGCCTTGAGGCTTGTGTGGCGGCGCTGATAGACGGCGACGTGGCACGGCCGGCGAGCATCCCGCGTCTTTCCCGGGACCAGGCGCCGCTGCCGCTGTCCTACGCCCAGCAGCGCCAGTGGTTCCTCTGGCAGATGGAGCCCGACAGCGCGGCGTACCACATTCCGGCGGCGCTGCGGATTCAGGGCAACCTGGACCTGGAGGCTTTGCAACAGAGTTTCGCCGCCCTGGTGCGGCGCCACGAAAGCCTGCGTACCACCTTCGACCAGGTCGATGAGCAAGCGTTCCAGGTCATTCACCCACAGATGAACCCGGTGGTAATCCCGCAGATGCTCGAGGGCGGCAATGAACAGATCCAGGCCTTCGTCCGCCAGCAGATCGCCCAGCCCTTCGACCTGCAAAACGGCCCGCTGCTGCGGGTCGGCCTGCTGCGGGTGGCGGCCGACGAGCACGTGCTGGTGCTGACCCAGCACCACATCGTCTCCGATGGCTGGTCGATGCAATTGCTGGTGCAGGAACTGATGCAGGGTTATGCCGCGTGCCGCCAGGGTGAGTCCCTGGCATTGGCCGAGCTGCCGATCCAGTACGCCGATTACGCGGTATGGCAACGTCAGTGGATGGACGCCGGCGAGCGGGAACGGCAACTGGCCTACTGGACCGATGTGCTGGGGGGCGAGCAGCCGTTGCTGGCGCTGCCCACCGACCGGCCGCGCCCGACCCAGCAGAGTTTTGCCGGCGCCCGCCTGGCGATCAACTTGCCGCAGGCCTTGGGCCAACGGCTGCGACAGCTGGCCCAGCGCGAAGGCTGCACGCTGTTCATGGTCTTGCTGGCCTCGTTCCAGGCCTTGCTGCACCGCTACAGTGGCCAGTCGGACATTCGTGTCGGCGTGCCCATCGCCAACCGCAACCGGGTGGAAACCGAAGGCCTGATCGGCTTCTTCGTCAACACCCAGGTGCTCAAGGCCGAGGTCGATCCGCAGCAGCGTTTCAGTGAATTGCTGGCGCAGGTCAAACAAGCGGCCATCGGCGCCGAGGCCCATCAGGACCTGCCGTTCGAACAACTGGTCGAAGCCCTGCGGCCTGAACGCAACCTGAGCCACAGCCCGTTGTTCCAGGTGTTGTACAACCACCAGAGTGTGGCTCGCCAGGCACTGCCGGCGCTGCCCGGTCTGCTGATCAAGGCCCAGGAATGGGAAAGCCAGACTGCCCAGTTCGACCTGACCCTCGACACCCTGGAAGCCGAGGGTGAACTGGGTGCGGCGCTGACTTATGCCACTGACTTGTTCGACGCCAGCACCGTGCAGCGCCTGGCCGAACACTGGCTGAACTTGCTGCACGGCATCGTCGCCAATCCCGGCCAACGTATCAGTGAATTGCCGTTGCTGACGGCCACCGAGCAACAGCAACACATCGCCCAATGGAACCCGACACCGCGCAGCTTCCCGGGCGAGGCCTGCCTGCATCAGCGCATCGCCGAACAGGCGCGCTTGCGTCCCGACGCCATCGCGTTGCGTTTCAACGCCCAAGTCCTGACCTACGGCGAACTCAACGCCCAGGCCAACCGCCGCGCCCATCAGTTGATCGCCCACGGCGTCGGCCCGGATGTGCTGGTGGGATTGGCCGCCGAGCGGGGCTTCGACATGCTGCTGGGCTTGCTGGCGATCCTCAAGGCCGGCGGCGCCTACGTGCCGCTGGACCCGACGTATCCCCAGGATCGTCTGGCCTACATGATGCAGGACAGCGGCATTCGCTTGCTGCTGACCCAAGCGGCCCTGGTCGATCAGTTGCCAGTGCCGGAGGGCGTGCAGACGCTGCTGCTGGATGCCGATGTCAGTGCTTTCACCGACAGCGATCCGCAGGTGGCGATGGACGCCGCGAACCTCGCCTACGTGATCTACACCTCCGGTTCCACCGGTAATCCAAAAGGCACCTTACTGCCGCACCACAACGTGCTGCGCCTGTTCGAGGCCACCGAACCCTGGTTCAACTTCGGCGCGCAGGATGTCTGGAGCCTGTTCCATTCCTACGCGTTCGACTTCTCGGTCTGGGAAATCTTTGGCGCACTGCTGCACGGTGGCGAGTTGTTGATCGTGCCGTATGACGTCAGCCGCTCACCGCAGCAGTTCCATGAACTGCTCTGCGACGCCGGGGTGACGGTGCTCAACCAGACACCGTCGGCGTTCAAGCAACTGATGCACGAAGCCTGCGCCGATGACCGGGCCAACGCCTTGCGCTACGTGGTGTTCGGCGGCGAGGCGCTGGACGTCAAGTCCTTGCGCCCCTGGTTCGAGCGCTTCGGCGATGCCGCGCCGCAACTGATCAACATGTACGGCATCACCGAAACCACCGTGCACGTGACCTACCGTCCGCTGTCGATAGCGGACCTGGAACAGGACGCCAGCAGCCCGATTGGCGAGCCGATTGCCGACCTGTCCTGGTATCTATTGGACGGCGATTTGAACCCGGTGCCAAAAGGTTGCATCGGTGAGTTGTACGTCGGTCGCGCAGGCCTGGCCCGGGGCTACCTGAATCGTGGCGACCTTACCGCGTTGCGGTTCATCCCCGACCCGTTCGGCGAAAGCGGCGCACGTTTGTACCGCACCGGCGATCTGGCGCAGTACCGCAGCGACGGCGTGATCGAGTACGTCGGTCGCATCGACCATCAAGTGAAGATCCGCGGTTTCCGCATCGAACTGGGCGAGATCGAAGCGCGCCTGAACGCCTTGGCTTCCGTGCGTGAAGCGTTGGTGCTGGCCCAGGAAGGACCGAGCGGCCAGCAACTGGTGGCTTACGTGATCCCGGCCCGCGCCAGCGAAGCCCCAGCCGACCTGCGCGAGCAGATCAAGACTCAACTCAAAGCCGACCTGCCGGACTACATGGTGCCGACGCACCTGTTGTTCCTCGAACAATGGCCACTGACCGCCAACGGCAAGCTCGACCGCAAGGCCTTGCCCACCGCCGACGCCAGCCAGATCCAGCAGGACTACGTGGCGCCGCGAAGCGAGCTGGAACAACAGATCGCCGCGATCTGGCAAGACGTGCTCAAGGTCGGGCGGGTCGGCTTGAGCGATAACTTCTTCGAGTTGGGCGGCGACTCGATTGTCTCCATCCAGGTGGTCAGTCGCGCCCGCCAGGCGGGCATCCGCTTTACGCCCAAGGACCTTTTTCAGCATCAGACCGTGCAGGCGCTGGCAGGTGTCGCCCAGACCGGTGGGGAAGCGTCGGCAATCGATCAGGCGCCGGCCGAAGGGTCGACGCCGCTGCTGCCGATTCAACAGGCGTTTTTCGCCGAGGCGATTCCCCAGCGTCATCACTACAACCAGTCGGTGCTGTTGCAACCGGCCAGTGCGCTGCAAGCATCTTTGGTGGAGCAGGCTTTGCAGGCGTTGGTGCTGCACCACGACGCCTTGCGTTTGTCCTTCAGTGAAACCGCCGAAGGTTGGCGCGCCGAGCACCGTGAGGTGGCGGCGCAACAGCAAGCTTGGGCGAACGACGGTTTGCTGTGGCAGCGTGACGTGGCTGATGCCAGCGCGCTGGAAACCCTCGCCAACCAGGCCCAGCGCAGCCTCGACCTGCACGCCGGGCCGCTGTTGCGCGGCGTCCTGGCGACCTTGGCCGATGGCAGCCAGCGCCTGTTGCTGGTGGTCCATCACCTGGCGGTGGACGGTGTGTCGTGGCGAATCCTGTTCGATGACCTGCAAACCGCCTACCAGCAGTTGCTCGCCGGCCAAAGGCTGCAACTGCCGGCCAAGACCAGCTCGGTCAAGGTGTTTGCCGAGCACTTGCAGGCCCACGCCCGCAGCGCGGAACTGCAGCTGCAATTGGCCTACTGGCAAGGGCAACTGCACGACGCCCCGACCGACCTGCCGTGCCTCGACCCCGAGGCGATCGGGCAAAACCATGAGGCCGTCACCGTTCATACACGGCTCGACGCGCACTTGACCCGGCAGTTGCTGCAAGAGGCGCCGGCGGCCTATCGCACCCAGGTCAACGACCTGTTGCTCACGGCCCTGGCCCGGGTGATCTGCCGCTGGACCGGTCATGACAGCCTGTTGCTGCAGCTCGAAGGCCATGGCCGCGAAGAGCTGTTCGCCAATGTCGACCTGACCCGCACGGTGGGGTGGTTCACCAGCCTGTTCCCGGTGCGGTTGTCGCCGGCCGTCGAACTGGCGGACTCGATCAAGTCGATCAAGCAGGGGCGGCGGACGATTCCCGACAAAGGCGTGGGGTTCGGTGCGCTGCGTTACCTGGGCGACGACGCCAGCCGGGCGGCCCTGGAAGCACTGCCGGTGCCGCGCATCCCGTTCAACTACCTCGGTCAGTTCGACGGCAGTTTCGATCAGGACCAAGGCGCGCTGTTCAGCCCGGCCAGCGAAAGCGCCGGTGACGAGCAAAGCCCGCTGACCACCTTGGGCAACTGGCTGACGCTCAACGGCCTGGTGTTCGCTGGCGCGCTGCGGTTGGGCGGGACGTTCAGCCAGCGACAGTTCGAGCCGGCGACCATCCAGCAATTGGCCGATGACTACGCCAGCGAGCTGGCGCTGTTGATCGCCCATTGCTGCGACCCGACGAACCAGGGCATGACGCCGACGGATTTCCCCCTGGCCGGCCTGACCCAGGCGCAACTCGATGGCCTGGCGCTGTCGGCGCGCGGCGTGGAAGACCTTTACCCGCTGGCACCGATGCAGCAGGGCATGTTGTTCCACAGCCTCTACGCGGCGGGCAGCGGCCAGTACATCAACCAGATGCGCCTGGACATCGAAGGCCTCGACCCCCGGCGTTTCGAGGCCGCCTGGCAAGCGGCGGTCGATGCCCATGACATTCTGCGCAGCAGTTTTATCTGGCAGGGCAGCGAGCGCCCGGTGCAGGTGGTGCACAAGCAGGTGCGCGTGCCGTTCGCTTCGCTGGACTGGAGCGCCCGCACTGATGCCAGCCAGGCCCTGGACGCGCTGGCGGATGCCGAGCGCGAGCAGGGCTTCGACCTGGCCTGCGCGCCGTTACTGCGCCTGGTGCTGGTGCGCACCGCCGAGCGGCGTTATCACCTGATCTACACCCATCACCACATCCTGATGGACGGCTGGAGCAACTCGCAGTTGCTCGGCGAGGTGCTGCAACGCTATGACGGCCAGGCCCCGCCGCGCCCGGCCGGGCGCTATCGGGACTACATCGCCTGGCTGCAAGGCCGCGACGCCCAGGCCAGCGAAACCTTCTGGCTGGCGCAACTGCAACCCCTGGAGGCGCCGACCCGTCTGGCCGAGACCCGTTTCGCGCCGCTGCAATCGGTGCTGGAAAGCAGCCACGCCAGTCACTATCACCACCTGACGCCGGAGCAGACCCAGCGCCTGAGCGAGTTCGCCCGCCAGCAGAAGGTCACCCTCAATACCGTCGTCCAGGCGACCTGGCTGTTGCTGCTGCAGCACTACACCGGCCACGCCACCGTGGCCTTCGGCGCCACCGTGTCGGGGCGTCCGAGCGAGCTCAAGGGCGTCGAGCAGCAGATCGGCCTGTTCATCAACACCTTGCCGGTCATCGCCAGCCCGCGTCCGGAGCAAGCGCTGAGCGGGCTGCTGCTACAGATCCAAGGCCAGAACGTGGCCTTGCGCGAGCACGAACATACGCCGCTGTTCGAGATCCAGCGCTGGGCCGGGCAGGGCGGCGACGGTTTGTTCGACACCTTGCTGGTGTTCGAAAACTACCCCGTGTCCCAGGCCCTGCAAGAGCAGGCGCCCTCGGGCTTGAGCTTCGGCAGCGTGGCCAGCCAGGAACAGTCTAATTTCCCGTTGACCCTGGCCGTCAATCTAACTGACATCCTGAGCCTGCACTTCACCTATGCCCATGCTGCTTTCCCTACACACACCGTCGAGCGCCTGGCTGAGCAGGTGGCACACGTGCTCGCGCAGATGGTGAGCCTGCCGGCTGGCGGTTGCGTGGGAGACATCCAACTGCTGGATGCGACGACCCGCGACAGGCTGCTGGGCGACTGGAACGCCACGTCGGTGGTGGAGCCACCTCGGCGCCTGGTCCATCAATGGATCGAGGCCCAGGCCCAAAGCAGCCCCGACGCGGTCGCCCTGGTCAGCGAGCAGGAAACGCTCACTTACGCCGAGCTCAATGCCTGGGCCAATCGCCTGGCCCATGGCTTGATCGAACGCGGCATTGGCCCCGATGTATTAGTGGGCCTGGCGTTGTCGCGCAGCGTGCAGATGGTGGTCGGCTTGCTGGCGGTGCTCAAGGCCGGTGGCGCCTACGTGCCGCTGGACCCGGCCTATCCCCGGGATCGCCTGGCGTACATGGTCGAGGACAGCGGCATCGCCTTGCTGCTCACCGAAACCGAGGTGCTGCCGCTGTTCGGCAACGCTGCCGTGGCCGCGCTGCTGTTGGATCAACCCGGGCAATGGCTGGCCGGCTACAGCGAGCGCGACCCTGGCGTGGTCATCGACGGCGAAAACCTCGCTTATGTGATCTACACCTCCGGCTCCACCGGCAAGCCCAAGGGCGTGACCTTGCGCCATGCCGCCCTGAGCAACCACATGGCGTGGATGCAAGGTTGCTTGAAACTGACGGCCGCCGACCGCGTCCTGCAAAAAACCGCGATCAGTTTCGATGCCTCGGTCTGGGAGTTCTGGCTGCCGTTGATGAGCGGCGCGCAACTGGTGCTCGCCAACCCGCACCTGAACCTCGACCTGACCACCCTCTGGGCCGACGTGGCGCGGTGGCGCATCAGCGTGCTGCAAATGGCGCCGTCGCTGTTGCAGGCGTTGCTGCCAGTGGCGACCCGCGAACAGCTGGCCTCCCTGCGCCTGCTGCTGTGCGGTGGCGAAGCCCTCAGCGCGCACCTGTCGCGCCAGGTCATGGCGCTGTTCGAGGGTGAACTGCGCAACCTGTATGGCCCGACCGAAGCGACCATCGACACCAGCAGCCATGCCGTGGTGCGCGACAGCGAGGACGACGCCGAGCGAATCATCGCCATTGGTCGTCCCATCGATAACGTGCGCACCTACGTGCTGGATGCGGCATTGCAGCCTTGCGCCGTGGGCGCCGTCGGCGAGTTGCACATCGCCGGTGATTCCCTGGCCCGTGGTTACCACCAGCGACCGGCCCTGAGCGCCGAGCGCTTCATTCCCGATCCGTTCGCCCCCGTTGCGGGCGGTCGCCTGTATCGCACCGGTGACCTGGCGCGTTATGGCGCGGACGGGGTGATCGAGTACCTCGGCCGGATCGACCATCAAGTGAAGATCCGTGGCCTGCGCATCGAACTGGGGGAAATCGAAGCGCGCCTGCAGGCCGATGCCGAGGTGCGCGATGCGGTGGTGCTGGCGCGGGACGACGTGAGCGGACCGAACCTGGTGGCCTATCTGGTCGGCCAGGACGGCTCCCTGGATTCGGCCAGCCTGGGCGACCGACTCAAGGCGCGACTGGCGGCCCAGGTGCCGGACTTCATGGTGCCGACCCATTGGGTCTTCCTCGACCGCTTGCCACTGACCCCCAACGGCAAGCTCGATCGCAAGGCCTTGCCGGCACCGGACACCCGTGCCCTGCAACCGGCTTACCTGGCGCCCCGGAGCGACCTGGAATGCCGGGTCGCGGCGATCTGGCAAGACGTGCTCAAGGTCGAGCAGGTCGGGCTGGGCGACGACTTCTTCGAGCTGGGCGGGCATTCGCTGCTGGTGGTGAGCGTGGTCTCGCGCCTGCAACTGGAACTGGGCCTGGCCTTGACCCCGCAACTGATTTTCCAATTCCCGGTACTCGGCGCGTTCGTGGCGCAACTCGAGCCTGCCGGCGAACCCATGAGTACGTCGAAATTGAGCAAGCTTGAAGCGCTGCTCGATGAATTTGAGGAGGTTTGATGGACACCGCTGTCGCACAACGTATTGCCAGGCGCTTCATAACGCTGCCGCTGGAAAAACGTCGCTTGTACTTGCAGAATATGCTCGAAGAGAACGTTTCCCCGGCGAACCTGCCCATTGCGCCTGTCAGTGCCGAGTTCGACACGTTGTCGCTGTCGTTTGCCCAGGAACGCCAATGGTTCCTCTGGCAGTTGGACCCCGACAGCGCGGCCTATCACATGCCCACGGCCCTGCGCTTGCGCGGGCCGCTGGACATCGCTGCCCTGGAGCAGAGTTTCACGGCGTTGGTGGCGCGTCACGAGAGCCTGCGCACCACCTTCCAGATCCATGGCGAGCAGGTCGTGCAGCAAGTGCACGCGGCGGCGCCGGTGCGTTTGCAGGCCGACACCCTGGAACCATTGCCGGACGAGACGCAGCTGCGCCGGTTGATCGAAGCAGAAACCCGCCAGCTCTTCGACCTGCAACAGGGGCCGCTGCTGCGCACGCGCCTGCTGCGGTTGGCGGCGGATGACCACGTGCTGATCGTGACCTTGCACCACATCGTTGCCGATGGCTGGTCGATGCAGGTGATGGTCGAGGAATTGGTCACCGGCTACGCCGCCTTCAGCCAGGGCCGCGCGCTGGAACTGCCGGCGCTGCCGATCCAGTACGCCGACTACGCCATCTGGCAGCGGCACTGGATGGAAGCGGGCGAGCGCGAACGCCAGTTGGAATACTGGACCGCACGCATGGGGGGCCAGCAACCGGTGCTGGAGCTGGCGACCGACTTCCCCCGTCCGGCGGTGATGAGCTATCGCGGCGCGCGGCTGCAGCTCGCCATCGACGCGGTGCTGGCCGGCGACCTCAAGCACATGGCCCAGCGTGAGGGCGTCAGCCTGTTCATGATTTTGCTGGCCTCGTTCCAGGCGCTGCTGCATCGCTACAGCGGCCAGAACGACATCCGCGTCGGCGTGCCGACGGCCAACCGCAACCGGGTCGAGACCGAGCGCCTGATCGGCTTTTTCGTCAATACCCAGGTGCTCGACAGCGATGTGCAGAGCGAGGATGCGTTTGGCGCCTTGTTGCAACAAGTGAAACAGACAGCCCTGGGCGCCCAGGCTCACCAGGAGCTGCCGTTCGAGCAATTGGTGGAAGCGTTACAGCCTGAGCGCAACCTGAGCCACAGCCCGCTGTTCCAAGTGATGTTCAACCACCGGACCCAAGGCCCGGCGGGCGAGGGGCCGGTCGGTGCGTTGCAAGTCGAGGGGCTGAGCTGGGACTCGCACACGGCACAATTCGACCTGACCCTGGAAACCGTCGAGCATGGCGAAGGCCTTTCGGCTGCACTGATCTATGCCACCGACCTGTTTGGCGCCGAGACGATTGCGCGCATGGCCGGGCATTGGCAGAACCTGTTGCGCGCCATCGTGGCCGACCCGGCACAGCGCATCGGTGAATTGCCGTTGCTCGACGCGGCCGAGCGCCAGGCCTTGCTCGACGACGGCCAGCGCACCGCGGTGCCGGCGCCCGAGGCGGGTTTTGTCCACCAACTATTCGAAAGACAAGCGGCGCGCACCCCGGACGCTCCGGCGCTGGTGATCGACGGCGAGCGCTGGAGCTACGGCCAACTCAATGCCCGGGCCAATCAACTGGCGGGGAAACTGCAGAGCCTCGGCGTGACTTCCGACGTCTTGGTGGGCATTGCCGTGGAGCGCAGCGCGCACATGCTGGTGGGCCTGCTGGCGATCCTCAAGGCCGGCGGCGCTTACTTGCCGCTGGACCCGGCGTTCCCCCAGGATCGCCTGGCGTACATGATCGAAGACAGCGGCATCGAGCTGCTGCTGACCCAACGCTCGTTGCTCGACCAGCTACCGCTGTCCTGTGGGAGCGAGCTTGCTCGCGATGGCGGTGGTGCAGTGAATGACGATGTTGGGTGTGCCGACGCTATCGCGAGCAAGCTCGCTCCCACAGGGGGCGGGGTTGGCGTTAAGACATTGATATTGGACCAGGAGGGTGACTGGCTCGACGGCTATGGCTGCGAGGCGCCGGCGACGCGCCTGGATGCGGAGCACCTGGCCTACGCGATCTACACCTCCGGCTCCACCGGCAAGCCCAAGGGCGTCATGGTGCGCCACGGCGCGCTGACCAACTTCGTCGCGAGCATGGCCAAGGCACCGGGCATGACGGCCCAAGATCGGGCGTTGTCGCTGACCACGTTCTCGTTCGATATTTTCGGCCTGGAAATCTACGTGCCGCTGATGGTCGGCGCATGCATCGTGCTGACCGGCCACCACGTCGCCCAGGACCCGTACGCGGTGTTGGCATTGATCGAGGCCGAGCAGGTCAATGTGCTGCAGGCCACGCCGTCGACCTGGCGCATGTTGCTGGACAATGAACACGCCCAGGGGCTGCGCGGCTGCAAATGCCTGTGCGGGGGCGAGGCGTTGCCCCGGGAACTGGCCGTGCGCATGCTCGCCCTCGGCGGTGAAGTGTGGAACCTCTACGGCCCGACGGAAACCACCATCTGGTCGGCCTTGCACCCGTTGCAAACCCAGGCCGCGCAACCGTGGCTCGGCGGGCCCATCGACAACACCACGCTGTACATCGTCGGTGCCGACCTGATGCCGGTGCCTTATGGCGTGGCCGGGGAATTGCTGATCGGCGGCCAGGGCCTGGCCCGTGGTTATTTCCAGCGCCCGGCGCTGACCGCCGAACGCTTCGTGCCCCATCCGTTTGTCGCCGGCGAGCGCCTGTATCGCACCGGTGACCTGGCGCGCCAGCGTGCCGACGGGATCCTCGAATACCTCGGGCGCATCGACCATCAAGTGAAGATCCGCGGCTTTCGCATCGAGCTGGGAGAGATCGAGGCACGCCTGCTGGAACAGGACAGCGTGCGCGAAGCGGCGGTGCTGGCCCAGGACGCGCCGGGCGGCCAGGCGTTGGTGGCGTACATCGTGCCGAGTACAGAGCTGAGTGACCTGGACGCCACCGCCCAGAGCGGCCTGCGCGACAGCCTCACCACACGGCTCAAGGTCAACCTGCCCGACTACATGGTGCCGTCCCACGTGGTGCTGTTGCCGCGCTTCCCGCTGACGCCCAACGGCAAGCTGGACCGCAAGCAATTGCCCAAGCCCGATGCCAGCCAATGGCAGAAAACCTATGTCGCGCCGCAGACGTCCATGCAGCAGGCGGTGGCGACGATCTGGGCGGATATCCTCAAGGTCCAGCGGGTCGGCCTGGACGACAGTTTCTTTGAACTGGGTGGCCACTCCTTGCTGGCGACCCAGGTGATGTCACGGATTCGCCAGCAACTGAATATTCAGGTGCCGTTGCGCCTGTTGTTCGGCCATCACAGCCTGCGGGCGTTTGTCGAGGCCATGGGCACGGCATCGGCGCACGATGAAGCGAGCATCCCTCGCATTGCTCGCGACCAGCCGCTGGCGCTCTCTTTTGCCCAGCAACGGCAGTGGTTCCTCTGGCAACTGGAACCCACCAGCAGCGCCTATCACATTCCCACAGCGCTGCGTTTGCGCGGCGCCCTCGACCGTGTCGCGCTGCAACAGAGCTTCGATGCCCTGGTGGCGCGTCACGAGAGCCTGCGCACCCGCTTCGTGCTCGACAACGAGCGCCCCCTGCAAGTGATCGACGAACCGGCGCCGCTGGCCCTGGCGGTCGAATCAATCGACGCCACTGTCGATGACCAGGCCTTGCGCGGCTTGATCGAAGCCGAAACCCGGCAGTTGTTCGATTTGCAGCGCGGCCCGTTGCTGCGGGTCAAGTGGCTGCAACTGGGCGCTGATGACCATGTGCTGATCCTGACCCAGCACCACATCGTCTCCGACGCCTGGTCGATGCAGATCATGGTCGACGACCTGCTGCAGTTGTACGCAGGTTTCAGCCAGGGCCAGGCCGTGGAACTGGCGCCGCTGCCGATCCAGTACGCCGACTACGCGCACTGGCAGCGGCAATGGCTGGCGGCGGGGGAGCAGCAGCGTCAACTCGATTACTGGATCGAGCAGTTGGGCGGCGAGCAACCGATTCTCGAACTGCCGACCGACCATCCGCGCCCGGCCCAGCAAAGTTATCGCGGCGCACGGCTGCCCATCGTCATCGAACCGGCGTTGGCCGAAGGCCTCAAGCGCCTGGCCCAGCAGCACAACAGCACGCTGTTCATGCTCTTGCTCGCCGGCTTGCAGACCTTGTTGCACCGCTACAGCGGCCAGGACGACATCCGCGTCGGCGTGCCGATTGCCAACCGTAACCGGGTGGAAACCGAGCGCCTGCTGGGCTTCTTCGTCAACACCCAAGTGCTCAAGGCCGACATCGACGGCAACCTGCGATTCGACCAGTTGCTCGATCAGGTCAAGCAACGCGCATTGGGTGCCCAGGCCCACCAGGACCTGCCATTCGAACAACTGGTGGAACGGCTGGAGCCAGCGCGCAACCTGAGCCACACGCCGTTGTTCCAAGTGATGTTCAACCATGCCAGCGATGCCCGCCGGGACCTGTCGGCGTTGCCGGGCCTGAACCTGGAGCAACTGACCTGGGATGCAGGCACCGCCCAGTTCGACCTGACCCTGGACACCTTCGAATACGCCGATGGCCTCAGCGCCGCGCTGACCTACGCCAGCGACCTGTTCGAGCCGAGCACCATCGCCCGCCTCGGCGAGCACTGGCGGAACCTGTTGCGCGCCATCGTCGCCAATCCGCCCCAGCGCATCGCCGCACTGCCGATGCTGGACGGGGCGCAGCGGCGCCTGATCGTCGAGGACTGGAACCGCACCTTCGCCGATTACCCGAACCATCTCCCGGTGCATCAGTTGATCGAAGCCCAGGTCGAGCGTGACCCCCACGCCGAGGCGCTGGTGTTCGAAGGGCAGTCGCTGAGCTATGCCCAGCTCAACGCCCGCGCCAACCAGTTGGCCCACGCCTTGATCGCCCGCGGCGTCGGCCCGGATGTGCTGGTGGGCATCTCGGTGCAGCGCAGCGTGGAAATGGGCGTTGGCCTGCTGGCGATCCTCAAGGCCGGCGGCGCCTACGTGCCGCTGGACCCGGACTACCCGCCGGAGCGCCTGGCCTACATGATCGAGGACAGTGGCATCGAGTTGCTGCTGACCCAAGGCTCATTGCTCAATCAGCTACCCCTGTCCTGTGGGAGCGAGCTTGCTCGCGATAGCGGTGGTTCAGTCAATGGCGATGTTGAAGGTGAGGGCCTCATCGCGAGCAAGCTCGCTCCCACAGGGAGGGGGGGCCTCAAGGCATTGGTGCTGGATGGGGACGACGACTGGCTGCGAGACAATGCCACCGACAATCCACCACGCCGGGCCGTCGCCGAGAACCTCGCCTACGTGATCTACACCTCCGGCTCCACTGGCAAGCCCAAGGGCGCCGGCAACAGCCATGGCGCGCTGACCAACCGCTTGTGCTGGATGCAACAGGCCTATGGCCTGGGGGCCGGTGACAGCGTCCTGCAGAAGACACCGTTCAGTTTCGACGTGTCGGTCTGGGAGTTCTTCTGGCCGTTGATGACCGGCGTGCGCCTGGTCGTCGCGGCACCGGGCGATCATCGCGACCCGCAAAAACTGGTCAGCCTGATCGAACGGGAAACCATCACCACCCTGCATTTCGTGCCGTCGATGCTGCAAGCGTTTGTGCTCGACACCAACGTCAGCCGTTGCACCAGCCTGGCTCGCATCGTCTGCAGCGGCGAAGCCCTGCCGGTGGATGCCCAGCAGCAGGTGTTCGCCAAGTTGCCCAATGCCCGGCTGTATAACCTCTACGGTCCGACCGAAGCGGCCATCGACGTGACCCATTGGACCTGCCGCGACGAAGGGCGCGATGCGGTGCCCATTGGCGAGCCGATTGCCAACCTGATGACCTACATCCTCGACGATGAGCTGAACCCGGTGCCGAGCGGCGTCAACGGCGAGCTGTACCTCAGTGGCCAGGGCCTGGCCCGCGGTTATCATCGCCGTCCCGAACTGACCGCCGAGCGTTTCGTCGCCAGCCCGTTCGTGGCCGGCGAGCGGCTGTACCGCACCGGCGACCTGGCGCGTTATCGCCCGGACGGGGTGATCGACTACATCGGCCGGATCGACCATCAGGGGAAGGTCCGCGGGTTCCGTATCGAGTTGGGGGAAATCGAAGCACGTTTGCTCGAACACGGGGCGGTGCGCGAAGCGGTGGTGGTGGCCCAGGACAGCCGCAGCGGCAAGGTGCTGAGCGTCTACGTGGTCGCCCAGGCCGAGGCAACCGGCGCTTGGTCCCAATTGCGTGAAGCGCTGCTGGCCCATTTGCGCCTGAGCCTGCCGGAACACATGGTGCCGACGCACCTGACCCGCCTGGAACACATGCCACTGAGCCCGAACGGCAAGCTCGACCGCAAGGCGCTGCCGGCGCCGGACCTGGCCGAGCGCCAAGAGGCGTTCACCGCACCGGTCAACGCCACCGAGCGGGCGCTGGTGCAGATCTGGCAAGGGGTGCTCGGCGTCGAGCGGGTGGGCACCGCCGACAACTTCTTCGCCCTGGGCGGCGACTCGATCAACTCGATCCAGGTGGTCAGCCGGGCGCGTGCCCAAGGCATCGGCCTGACCCCCAAGGACCTGTTCCTGCATCAGAACATCCAGGCCCTGGCGCGGGTCGCCACCGCCACCGACGAAGGGCTGATCGACCAGGGGCCGGTCACCGGCGACAGCCTGCTGGTGCCGATGCAGCACTGGTTCTTCGCCAGTGATATCCCGCACCGCGATCACTGGAACCAATCGGTCCTGCTGACCCCGCGCGAACCGCTGGGCATCGCGCACCTGCAACAGGCCCTCGCTCACGTGGTGGCCCATCACGATGCCTTGCGCCTGCGGTTCACCCGGGCCGACGATGGCCGTTGGCACGCCAGCCATCAGCCCATGGATGAGCAGCCCCTGGAGATCTGGCAGCGCACTGCGCAGGATGCCACCGAGATCGTCGCCATCGCCGACCAGGCGCAACGCAGCCTCGACCTGCAACACGGCCCGTTGCTGCGTTGCAGCCTGATCGCGGTGCAGGACGGCAGTGCGCGCCTGCACCTGGCGATTCATCACTTGGTCATGGACGGCGTGTCGTGGCGGGTACTGCTGGAAGACCTGCAAAACGTCTATCGCCAACTGCGGGCGAACCAGGCGCCGGCCTTGCCGGGCAAATCCACGGCGTTCAAGGCCTGGGCCGCCCGGTTGCAGGACTACGCCCACAGCGAAACTCTGAACAAGGAACTGGATTACTGGGTCGGGCAATTGGATCAGCCCTTGCCGCCGTTGCCACGGGCCCGTCCCGAGGGCAGCCAGGCTGCGGTCCATGGCCGTTCGGTGAGCACGCGCCTGGATGCCAACCAGACCCAGCGTTTGCTCAAGCAAGCGCCGACGGCCTATCGCACCCAGGTCAACGATTTGCTGCTCAGCGCACTGGCGCAAGTGGTCTGCCAATGGACCGGGCAACCGGCCTGCCTGGTGCAGCTCGAAGGCCATGGCCGCGAAGAGCTGTTCGAGGGCGTCGACCTGAGTCGCACCGTCGGTTGGTTCACCAGCCTGTTCCCGGTGTTGCTGACGCCGGCGAGCGACCCGGCCGAGTCGATCAAGCGGATCAAGGAACAACTGCGCGCAGTGCCGAACAAGGGCCTCGGGTATGGCGTGCTGCGTTACCTCGGCGCCGAAGCGGTCCAGCAACGGCTGGCAAAACTGCCGCCAGCGCGCATCACCTTCAACTACCTGGGGCAGTTCGACCAGAGCTTCGATGAGCAGGCACTGTTCGTCCCGAGTGAGGAGGGCAGTGGCGCGGGGCACGGCGACGACGTGGCGCTGGGCAACTGGCTGACCATCGACGGGCGGATTTTCAACGGCCAGTTGTCCCTCGATTGGAGCTTCAGTGGCGATGTCTTCGACGAGGCCACGCTCCAGCAGTTGGCCGATGCCTACGCGGTGGCGTTGCAGCAACTGATCGACCATTGCTGCACCGACGGACACTTGGGCCTGACACCTTCCGACTTCCCGCTGGCGCGCCTGAGCCAGGCGCAACTCAACGGCCTGCCGGTGCCGGTGGCGCAGGTGGAGGACATCTATCCACTGTCGCCGATGCAGGACGGCATGCTGTTCCATACCCTGGCCGACGACAGCTCCGGCTTGTACATCAACCAGATCAGCCTGCCGGTGCACGGCCTGGACACCGAGCGTTTTGCCCGGGCCTGGACCTCGGTGATCGAGCGCGAGGACATCCTGCGCACCAGTTTCCACTGGCAGGATGGCTTGAGCGCGCCAGTGCAAATCGTCCATCGCCACGTTGAATTGCCGCTGCTGGTCGAAGACTGGCGTGGACAGGACATCAGCGAGCAGGCGATCAGCGCCCGGGCGACCGCCGATTACCTGGCCGGTTTCGACTTGAGCCGCGCGCCCCTGCAACGGGTGCTGTTGCTGCGCCTGGAAGATGATCGCTACCAGATGATCTGGACCTGCCACCACATCCTCATGGATGGCTGGAGCAGTTCGCGGTTGTTCGGTGAAGTGCTGCAATTCTACGCCCACGGGCAGGTGCCCAACCGCAATGGTCGCTATCGCGAGTTCATCGAATGGCTGCAACGCCAGGACCAGGGTGCGCTGGAACGCTTCTGGCGCAGCCGCCTCGATACCCTGGAGCAGGCGACCTCCCTCAACCAGGCGATGTTCCCCCGGCATGTCGAGGCACTGCCGGGGCACGAGGCGTTGTATTCGCGCTGGGACGTGACGCAGACCGCTCGCCTGCAACAGGCCTGCCGCGCCTTGCAGATCACCCCCAATACCTTGATCCAAGGGGCGTGGCTGCTGTTGCTGCAACGCTTTACCGGGCAGGACACCGTGGTCTTCGGCGCCACCGTCGCCGGGCGTCCGGCGGGGCTGGTCAACGCCGATAACATTCTCGGCCTGTTCATCAACACCTTGCCGGTGATCCAGACCCTGGATCCCGAGCAACCACTGGATCAATGGCTGCAACAGTTGCAGGCCTACAACCTGGACCTGCGTGAGCATTCCCATGCGCCACTGGCGGACATCCAGCGCTGGTCGGGCCTCGGCGGGCAGGGCTTGTTCGACAGCATCATCGTGTTCGAGAACTACCCCATCGACGAACGCCTGGGCGAGCAGCAGGACACCGGCCTGAGCTTCGGCGAGTCGCGCAACCATGACGTGACCAACTTCCCGATGGACCTGGCGGTGAACCTGGGCGAAACGTTGTCCATCGAGTACCTGTTCCTGCGCAACGCCTTCAGTATCGAAGCGGTGGAACGCATCCGCCGGACGATGGAAGACACCCTGGAAGCGATGATCCATGCACCCCACGCGTGCCTGGGCAATTTGCAGCGCTTGTCGGTGGAACAATGGCAGGCCTTCGAACAATGGAGCGCGGCGCCGAACGGCTGCTATCAGTCGCAGTTGTTGCCGGAGCTGATTGGCCGGCATGCCCAGTCGCGACCGCAGGCCACGGCGCTGGTGTGTGGCGACGATTCGTTGAGTTACGGCGAACTGGAGTGCCGGGCCAACCGCCTGGCCCACCGCGTGATCGAACTCGGCGCCGGCCCGGAAGTGGTGGTCGGCGTGGCCCTGGAGCGTTCGGTGGACATGGTCGTGGCGCTGCTGGCGGTGATGAAAAGCGGCTCGGCGTATGTGCCGCTGGACATCGATTATCCACCCGAGCGCCTGGCGTTCATGATCGACGATTCGGCCATGGCGCTGTTGCTGACCCACAGTTCGGTACAGGCACTCCTGCCTGATTTCAACGGTTTGCCGCGCCTGGCCATCGACGGTTTCGACAGCCGTGGCTATAGCGATCAGCCGCCGCGCAGCGGTTTGCTCGGCGGCAACCTGGCTTACCTGATCTACACCTCCGGTTCCACCGGTCGACCCAAAGGCGTCGCCGTGGCGCACGGGCCGATGAGCATGCACTGCCAGGCCATCGCCGGGCTGTATGACATGGACGAGGACACTCGTGAATTGCACTTCATGTCGTTCGCTTTCGACGGTGCCCATGAACGCTGGCTAAGCACGTTGTTCAGCGGCGGCACCCTGGTGATTCGCGACGGCGCGCTGTGGACACCGGAGCAGACCTTCGACGCCTTGCACCGCCATGGCATTACCATCGCCTGCTTCCCGCCGGCCTACCTCAAGCAACTGGCCGAATACGCCGCCCACAGCCAACTGGCGCCACCGCCGGTGCGGGTGTACTGCTTCGGCGGCGATGCGGTGCCGGACCAGACCTTCGAGCAAGTGAAGGCGGCGCTGCGCCCGCAATTTTTCACCAACGGCTACGGCCCGACGGAAACCGTGGTCACCCCCATGCTGTGGAAGGTGCCGGCCAGCCAACGTTGCGAGGCCGCCTACGCGCCGATCGGGCGTGCGGTGGGCGAGCGCGCCTTGTATGTGCTCGACGACCACCTCAACCCGTTGCCGCCGGGCATTGCCGGCGAGTTGTACATCGGTGGCGCGGGCATCGCCCGTGGTTATCACCGTCGCCCGGACCTGAGTGCCGAGCGCTTCGTGCCGGACCCGTTCGGCCAGCCGGGCGATCGCCTGTATCGCAGCGGCGACCTGGTGCGCCAGCGCGCCGACGGCGTGCTCGATTACGTCGGGCGTATCGACCACCAGATCAAGGTGCGGGGCTTCCGCATCGAACTGGGGGAAGTCGAGGCCAGCCTGCGGCAACTGGACGACGTCAGCGATGCGTTGGTGATCGCCCGGGACAGCACCTCGGGCAAGCAACTGATCGGCTACGTGGTTACCCCCGATGGCGTGGCCATCGGCGATCGGCTCAAGGCCGAGCTGCGGGCGCAATTGCCGGACTACATGGTGCCGGCCCAGGTGATCTGCCTGGAGGCGTTGCCGGTCACGCCGAACGGCAAGCTCGATCGCCAGGCCCTGCCGGAGCCGGAGTTCAAGGGCAGCGAGTATGTGCCGGGGCGCAACCGCGATGAGCAACTGTTGGCCGAGGTCTGGGCTGAGGTGTTGCAAGTCGAGCGGGTGGGTATCACCGACAATTTCTTCGAATTGGGCGGTGACTCGATCCTCAGCCTGCAAGTGGTCTCGCGGGTACGCAACCATTCGGAACTGAAGATGGAGCTCAAGTTGCGGGACCTGATGCGTGGCCAGACCATCGAGGCGATTTTCGACCAGCGTTCGAACCCGCGCGCCGTGACGGCCGAGGATGTGACCCAGGTGGCCGCCGAAGGGCAGTTCAACCTGATTCCGATCCAGCAGTGGTGGTTTGACCAGCGCATGAGCGAACCCCATCACTACAACCAGGCACTGATGCTGCGGGCCCGCCAAGGGTTGAACCTGACGGCGTTGGAATTGGCGTTGCGCGGCATGATGCAGCAGCACGACGCCTTGCGCCTGCGCTTCAGCGAAGCCGGCGGACGTCACCTGCAGCATTACCAGGCGCTGGAAGACATGCAGGCGCAGTGGGCCAGCGAACCCTTGCTGTGGCAGCACAGCGTGGCCGATGAGGCTGAACTGGAGTTGTACGCCGAACAGGTGCAACGCAGCCTCGATCTGCACAACGGCCCGGTGTGGCGCACCGCGCACGTGACCTTGGGCAACGGTGAAATCCGCGTGTTGATGGTCATTCATCACCTGGTCATCGACACGGTGTCGTGGCGTTTGCTGCTGCAGGATTTGCAGACCGCTTATACGGCCTACAGTGAGGGCCAGGCACCGAACCTGCCGATTCGCACCAGCAGCTACCGGGCCTGGGCCGAGGGCCTGCAAGCCTATGCGCTGGATTATCCGGCGCAGGAAAAAGCCTGGTGGCTGGAACAGATCGACCAGCCGGGCAGCGAGTTGCCGTGTGACAACCTGCGGGGCAAGAACCAGGTGCAGTACCAGTCGGTGGCGCATTTGAGCTTGTCGGAGCAGCACACCCAGCAGTTGCTCAAACAAGTGCCGGCGGTCTACCAGACGCAGATCAACGACGTGTTGATGGCGGCGCTGAGCCGGGTGTTGTGCCGTTGGAGCCAGCAGCCTTCGGTGCTGATCCAGTTGGAGGGGCATGGTCGCGAGGACTTGGTCAAGGACATCGACCTGAGCCGCAGCCTGGGCTGGTTCACCAGCATGTTCCCGGTGCGACTGGCCCCGAACCCTGAAGCCGATATCGGCACGTCGGTGCGGGCGGTGCAGCGGCAGTTGGCCGCGGTGCCGAACAAGGGCTTGGGCTACGGTGTGTTGCGCTACATGAGCGGCGAGCCGATGGCCGCCACCTTGGGGCGTGCGCCCCAGGCCCGGGTGACCTTCAACTACCTGGGGCAGTTTGACCAGAGCTTCGACGACAAGGCATTGCTGGTGCCGGCGGCGGAAAGCTACGGCAGCTGCTACAGCCCCCATGCCGCGCTCGGTAACTGGCTGGAAGTGGTGGGGCAGGTGTACGACGGGCGCCTGGCGCTGCGTTGCATCTTCAGCACCCGCCGCTACCGTGCCGAGACTGTCGAGGGTTTGATGCGTGCGTACCAGGAGGAACTGGAAGCGTTGATCGAGCACTGCGTGGCGCAGGCGGCTTAAATCTTGCCTCTGTGGCGTGGGAGCTTGCTCCCGCTGGGTCGCGAAGCGGCCCCAAGCATTTTGTCTTGGAACAAAAACTTGGGCCTGCTGCGCAGTCCAGCGGGAGCAAGCTCCCTCGCCACAGGGTTTTGCATGAGCCTGAGGGCTCATCTTTTACCCCTGGTTTTTCATAAGGAACCCCTGCGATGTCCCTGCATCCGGAACTCAATGCCTTCCTCGACCTGGCCGAAGAAAGCCAGGCCGAGGGCCCCGGGCCGTTTCACCTGTCGACACCGGCCCAGGCCCGCGAGGCGTTCGAGCGCACCACGGTGCAATTGCGCTGGAGCGCTCCGGCGAATGTGCAGTGCGCCGCTCACTCATTCACGACCCGTGACGGCGTGACGCTGGCGCTGCGCCTGTACCGTCCCGCCACGGCTTCGGCCCAGGCGCTGCCGGTGCTGGTGTACTTTCACGGCGGTGGTTATGTGGTCGGCAGCCTGGACTCCCACGACGGCGTCTGCCGCGAATTCTGCGCGCGGACACCCTGCGCGGTGTTGTCGGTGGGCTATCGCCTGGCCCCGGAACACACTTTCCCGACCCCGCTGAACGACGGCGCCGATGCCCTCGACTGGCTGGCCCGGCGGGCCCACACCGAGGGTTTGGATATCAGCCGCGTGGCGTTCGGCGGCGACAGTGTCGGCGCGACCCTGGCGACGGTGCTGGCGCTGCAATCGGCCTTGGAACCCGCCTCCCTGGCGGTCAAGCCGTGCTTTCAATTGCTCTGCTACCCGGTGACCGATGCGTCCACCAGCAGCCCGTCCACCGAGTTGTTCGGCGAAGGTTATCTGCTGGAGAGCGACACCCTCGAGTGGTTCTACCGGCACTACGCCAATGAGCCCACCGATCGCCTGGACTGGCGGTTCTCGCCGTTGCTGGCGCCCGGTTACCCAGGCCTGGCCCCGGCCCTGATCGCCCTGGCCGGCCATGACCCGCTGCTGGACGAAGGCCGCGCCTACGCCCGGCGTTTGCAGGAGCAGGGGGTGAGCGTGGAACTGATCGAATACACCGGCCTGATCCACGACTACCTGCGCTTGCAGAGCGTGGTGCCGGAGATTGACGAGGTGTATGGGCAACTGAGCCAGGCGCTGCGGGTTGCACTGACTGCCTGAAGGCCCACCGTTCCCTGTGGGGTGGCCTCAGGATTTGCACACGCCACAAATCCCTTGTGGGAGCGAGCTTGCTCGCGAAAGCGGTGGGTCAAACGACATCGATGTTGACTGTACTGCCGTCTTCGCGAGCAAGCCCGCTCCCACAGTGTTTTTGGGATGACTTCAAGATTTGCAGGCACAAAAAAACCGGGCCAGGCCTAATGCCTGTCAGTTAAGTGGATAGCACGGGCAAACACACAAACCGTGGCGAGGGAGCTTGCGCCCGCTGGGCTACGTAGCAGCCCCAAAAACAGGGCCGCGTCGCGCCCCAGCGGGAGCAAGCTCCCTCGCCACAGGGTTACTGCCGGGCTTTATTTCGCTTAACTGATCGGCATTAGGACCAGGCCCGGTTTTTTTGTGTGCGGTATTGCTTAGAAGTCGTAGGTCACGTCCAGCGAGGCCACGCGTTCCTGGCCGTAGTAGCAGCCGAACGAGTAGTTGCAGTGGGACACGTACTCGCGGTCGAAGACGTTCTGCACGTTCAGGCTGGTGGTGACGCCACGCAGGCTCGAAGTGGCCTTGCCCATGTCATAGCTGATCGTGGTGTCGAACACGGTGAAGGCCGGTACGTCGAACGAGTTGGCCGCGTCGCCCGGCTTGCGGCCGGTGTGACGGGCGCCTGCGCCGAACGTCAGGCCATTGAGGGTGGCCTGGGTGAAGTGATAGTCAACCCACAGCGTGGCGGAGAACGGTGCCTGTTGCTCGCTGCGGTTGTCCTCGTTGCCGTAGTTGTCCTTGGTGTAGAACGAGTCGAGGTAGGTGGCGGCGGCCATCACGTCGATGTTGTCGAGGGTGGATTTGACTTCCAGTTCAACGCCCCGTGAACGCACCTGGCCCGACTGGATCGAGTTCTGCGGATCGGAGGGATCGGCGGTGACCAGGTTCTTCTGTTTGATCTGGAACACCGAGGCGGTAATCATCGTCTTGTCGAATGGCTGGTACTTCACACCCACTTCGTACTGCTCGCCTTCGGTCGGCTTGAACGACTCGCCAGCGGCGTCGGTGCCCACGGTTGGCAGGAAGGATTCGGAGTAGCTGATGTAGGGCGCCAGGCCGAAATCGGTGACATAGGTCAGGCCGATCCGACCGGTGAACTTGTTGTCACGCAATGAGGAGACGGTGCCCGCCAGCAAGTCCTTGTTGTCCACTTCGGCCCAGTCCTGGCGGCCACCCACGGTCAGGATCCACTGGTCCAGCTTGATCTGGTCCTGCACGTAGACGCCGGTCTGGCGCACGGTGTTGTCCCATTGGGTGTCCAGCGTCGGCGTTACGCTGCCGGTGTCGTAGTTGTTGTTATTGCCGTACAGGTCGATCGGCACCACGTTGTATGCGTTGTAACCGTCGTACTTGCGGTTGAAATGACGATAGTCCACGCCCGCCAGGGTGGTGTGCTCCAGGGCGCCGGTGTTGAATTTGTATTCCACGTTGTTATCGACGGTGTAGGCGGTGTTGTGCTGTTGCCAGTCGAGTTTTACGCGGTTGGCCCGGGTCTGGTCAGTCACGCCACCGGTGGTGACGAAGCTGCGCAGGTAGAAACCCCGGTACTGGTCACGCACATCGGTGTAGCGGGCAGTGGAGCGGAATTTCAGGTCATCGGTGAGGTTGTGGCTGAAGTCGTAGCCGAGGATGAACTGGTCACGCTTGTAGTCGTTCCACCGCGTGTCGCCGGAGAAAAAGTCCCGGTCGATCCGCTGGCCGTTGGGGCCGCGCTCCAGGGAACCGATCCGCGGCAGCGCCTGGTAGTCTTCCAGGCCGTCGTCCTTCTGGATCTGTGCCAGCACCGTCAGCGAGGTGTCTTCGTTGGGGGCCCAGGTCAGGCTCGGTGCCAGCAGCATGCGCTCGCTGTGGGTGTGATCGACCTGCTGGTTGCCTTTTTTCGCCACGCCGATGACGCGGTAGCTGAATTCCTTCTGGTCGTCGATCGGGCCGCTGGTGTCGAACGCGCCGTTGACCCGGTCATAGCTGCCCGCGCCCAGTTTGATCTGGCTGCGCTGTTCAGTGGTCGGGCGCTTGGAAACCATGTTGATCAGGCCGCCCGGCTGGTTCTGCCCGTACAGCACCGACGAGGGGCCCTTGAGCACTTCGATACGCTCCAGGGTATACGGATCGATTTGCGGCGCCCCCCCCAGGCTGCCGGCATAAGGCAGGTAGGCACCGTCGAGGTACAACGGGGTTGGCGAGAAACCACGGCTGGTGATTTCGTCGGCGATGGCGTTGCGGTCGGTGAAGCCGCCGGTGTTCAGGCCCGGCGTGTAGCGCAGGGCCTGGGTCAGGTTGCGCGCGCCCTGGACGGCGATCTGGTCGGCGGTGACCACGTTGATGGTCTGCGGGATTTCCAGGATCGGCGTGTCGGTCTTGGTGCCGGTGGCGCTGCGGGTGGCGACGTAGCCGTCCACCGGGCCGTAGGCCGATTCCGCGGTTTTACCGGTGATGGTCGTGGCGCCCAGTTCCAGCGAATCCCCCGACGTCCTGGCGCGCACGCTGGCCGTGTTGCCCTGGAGGGTGAACATGACGCCGGTCCCCACCAGCATCTGCGACAGCGCTTGCGCCGGCGACAATCGGCCACTGACCGGCTGGCTGCGCAGGCCCTGGACATCATCGGCGCTGTAGAGCACTTGCATGTTCGTTTGATTGCTCAACGCCTGCAGGGCACTCGCCAGCGACTGCGCCGCAATGTTGAGGTCGACTTCCTGTGCCTGGACCTGTGCGCTGAACGGCATGGCCAGTGCCAGGCTGAACGCGGTGGCGCTGAAGCCTGGTTGCAGCAGGCGCCGCATGATCAGTGCCTTGGTAAAACGTGGAATCCCCGGAGTTGCTGGCATGTGTTTCACTCTTGCAGGTTTTAGTTTTAATAGGGTGTAGTTGTGATCAATTCTTAATTAGGACGCACCACCCCAGAAAAACCAGAATGAGAATCGTGATTATTTACGCGGGTTGCAGTTCGGTGATGACGCGGCCGGCTTCCATGCGCACCAATTGGTCGGCCACGTCGAAGTAACGATCGTCGTGGGAAATCACGATGATGGTCTTGCCCAGGCGCTTGAGATCCGGCAGCAGCTCGGTGTAGAAAATTCGCCGGAAGGTCGGGTCCTGGTCGGCCGCCCACTCGTCGAAGACCAGCACCGGACGCTCTTCCAGCCACGCATTGACCAGCGCCAGGCGCTTGCGCTGGCCGGTGGACAGGTCGGTGGTGGTGAAGGCGCCGTCGCGCACGCTGACCTTGTGGGCGATCTCCAGGCGTTGCAGGTATTGGTTGGCGTCGTCCGGGATATGGGTGTCGCCCTGGACGATGTCGTCGAACAGGTAGTAGTCGGCAAAAATCGTCGTGAACAACTGGCGATAGTCATCGCGGGTCACGGCCGTCACGGCGTGGTCGTTGAGACGGATTTCCCCTTGCTGCGGCGCGTAGAGGCCCAACAGCAGCTTGATCAGCGTGGTCTTGCCACAGCCGTTTTCACCCACGATGAACACGATGTCGCCCTGGTCGATCTTCAGGTTCACCGGCCCCAGGCGGAACGGCGCGGCGCCTTCCACCGCCGGGAAGCTGTAGGCCACATTGCTCAGTTCCAGTGTCTGCACCGGCGTTTTCGGCTGGCCTTGGTCGTTGAGTAGCAAGTGGGGTTCAGGGGATGAAAACTGTTCCGACAATTCGGCGATGCGGCGGAAGGCGATTTGCGCACGGCTGACGATGGGCAGGGTGCCGATCAGGTGTTCCAGCGGGCCTTTCATGTACAGCAACACCAGCACGAAACCGCTCATCACCGCTTTGTCGGCGCTCGGCCACAGCGACTGCAGGGCCAGGGCCAGGCCGATCACCACGAAGAACAGCATCGAGCCGAAGGTCTTGGCGATCACGAAAATGTTCACCGAGCGGATCTGCGTGTCGCAGATCTTGTCGGCGGTGTGCTCGATGCCCGAGACGAACATGCGTTGCCGACGAGGGCGATGGATGCGCAGCTCCTTGGCGCCTTCGGCGATGGCGTTGTAGTGCTTCTGCAACTCGTCCTCGGAGTCGCGCGCCTCCATGAAGCCCTTGATCCCCCGACCGCGGGCGATGTACTGCACCACGGTGCCGATGATGATCGCCACGACCATCATCAGGAACATCGGCCACGACAGCATTGCCAGGTACCCCATGCACCCAAGGGTGACGGTCAGGGAAATGGCCAGGGGGGCGAAGGCGAAGGCGAAATCGCTGATAGTGTCGACGTCGTGGGTCAACACCGGGATCAGGCGATGGCTGCGGTAGCGTTCGATCTGCTGGATCGGCGCCGACAGGACTTTTTCCCCCAGTTCCTTGCGCAGCTTGGCGATGATCTTCTGGCCAACGTAGTTGGTGCCGATGTCGGAACAGATGGAGCTGATCAGGGCCAGCAGGCACAACCCGGCGAACACGCCCACCACGGTGTGGCTCAGCCCGCCTTCGGCGTGCAGCACCTGGTTGATGGTGGCCAGCAGCACGGTGACGCTCAGGCCACCGACCATGCCCAGCAGGATGGCGCCGATGACAATCAGCCGGAAGGGTTTGAGCAGGGTGAACAATTCATTGATCACCCCGCGTTTTGGTTGGCTCATGGAGGTTTCCCTGCAAGATGAAAAGGACGAACGCCATCGCGGGGACATTCACCGCATGGGCTGGAGGACGGCGGCACGCCGGGTTGGGTCGCGCCCATCTGTAGAACGATTGGACGGGAGGGGGATTTAGCGAGGAACCGGCTGACACACAATTGTGGTGAGGGAGCTTGCTCCCGCTCGGTTGCGCAGCGACCGTAAAAACTTGGGGCCGCTTCGCCCGAAGCGTCGGACCGGCCCAGCGGGAGCAAGCTCCCTCGCCACAGGTGTGTTCGCAGCCCTGGTATGGGCTGTGTTCATGGAGTCCAGGATTAAAAAGGCCGGCGCCCAACAGCGCCGGCCTTTTTTGATCGTTTTCGCGAATGATAAGTAAAGTCATTCCGGTTTTGGCAGATGCTGCGTCTTATTTAGGTATGTGGGCACATCGGGTCGGCCACGCCCTGACACATTGCCCTGGGGCAATCGACGGTGCGGGTTCACGTGTGCCGGCGAGCGGCGGGCCCTTCGGCCCCATGGACTTTTACTTCGACCAATAATAGAGAGCACGATGTCATCCATTCATGAGTTGAAACCTCTGTTCAAGGCACTCGTCATGTCCCGCGGCCTGCGTTCGCGGCGGGTGTTGGCAGGTTTGGGGTGGGTCTGTGTACTGCCCCTCAGCACTCAGGTAATGGCGCAAGACGTCAGCATCGACAGCCCTGCCACGGGAGGCCTTGAGCTGGGTGCGACCACCATCAGTGCTCAAGCGTTGGACGCGACAACCGAAGGCAGTCATTCCTACACCAGCAAGGCCGTGACCCTCGGCAAGGGCACCCACACCCTCAAGGAAATTCCCCAGTCGATCACCGTGATGACGCGCAAGCAGATGGATGACCAGAACCTGGTCAGCCTCAAGGACGCCGTCAACCAGACCACCGGCATCGTCGGCCTGCAGGGCGTCGGCCAAGGCATGATCCTGTCGTCACGGGGTTTCCAGATCGACGATTGGCAATACGATGGCGTGCCGATCCTGCGCAATAACTATTCGCTGGGCAACTGGGCGACCCAGGACCTGATCTTCTTCGACCGCCTGGAAATCATGCGCGGCGCGGCCGGCTTGCTGCAAGGCACTGGCAGCCCCGGCGGTGCCGTCAACCTGGTGCGCAAGCGTGGCCAGCATGCCCCGACCGTAACCCTGACCGGCAAGGCCGGCTCCTGGGATCACTACGGCCTGCAACTGGACGCCGGCGGCCCGCTGAACCAGGCCGGCAATATCCGCGGCCGTGTCGTCATCGACGAAGACCAGAGCAATTCGTTCGTCGATCATGCGTGGAGCAAGACCCACTCGCTGTACGGTGCGCTGGATGTCGACCTGAGCGAAGACACCACCCTGGGCCTTGCAGTCAGCCAATCCAACGGCGAATCGCGCGGCAACATCCGTGGCCTGCCACGCTACGCCGACGGGGCGATGCCGGACGTGTCGCGTTCGACCTATACGGGAGCGCGGTGGAACCGTTCGGAAATCGATGTCACCACCTACTACACCGACCTGGAGCATCGGTTTAACGATGACTGGGCGTTCAAGGTGGGTGCCGTGTACATGACTGAAGACAACCAGGCGAAAAACCAGCGAGTGCAAAGGGGTGGTGGTCTATTGCCTGATGGCAGTGGCGTGCAATATGCCGATTTCGTGACTGATTTCCAGTCCACGAAGTCTGGTCTGGACATGAACCTGATCGGCAAGTTCGAAGCCTTGTCGATGGAGCAGGAAGTCATGCTCGGCGGCAACTTCTCGCAGTTGGAGACGGATGATCGCTACGCCCGTACATTCAACAGCACCAGCGACTCCATCTTCGACCTGAACAATAACCGTCCGGACATCAGCTATGAGAGTCTGATCAACAGCCCGGGCGGGCGGGGCGTCCTCAGTAAGTACGATATCCGCCAGAAGGGTGTGTATGGCACTTGGCGCGTCAAGCCGATCGATGATCTGACGCTGGTGCTGGGTTCCCGGGTCAGCTGGTATGACTTCAGCTACAAGTCGAGAACCGAAGACTCAGCCGGTATTACCCCCTACACGGCAAACACCGGAACTGAAACCGGGGTGGTCACGCCCTACGGCGGTATCATCTATGACCTGAGCCGTGAGTGGGCGGTGTACGCCAGCTACACCGATGTATTCCAGCCCCAGACCGAGGTCGATAGCAGCGGTTCGGTGCTCAAGCCCATCGTTGGCACCAACTACGAAGTCGGCCTCAAGGGTGAACTGATGGACGGTCGGGTCAATACCTCCCTGGCTGTCTTCCGTTACGATCACGAGAACCGCGCCATCCAAGACATCGCCGGCGGGATGGTATGTGAGGGCGGGTATTGCTCGGCAGCCTCGGGGAAAGTGCGCAGCCAGGGTTTCGATGCGGAAATCAGTGGTGAAGTGGTAGACAATCTGCAGTTGTTCGCGGGCTACACCTACAACACCACCAAGTACCTGGAGGAGCCGGGGAAGGACGGTGTTGTCTTCAGTAGCTGGACGCCGAAACACATGCTGCGCGTATGGGGCAACTACCAACTGACCGGCGACTGGAGCCGTGTCAGCACTGGCCTGGGCTTCACCACCCAAAGCCACACACTGGTTTACCAGGAAAAGACCGACGTACCGGGTTATACCGTGTGGAATGCCCGTGTCGGCTACCAGCTGACGCCGGAAATCGCTTTGGCGCTCAATGCCAACAACCTGTTCGACAAGACGTACATAACGCCCGCTTACAACCAGCTTGATGGCAACAACAACTTCGGTGATCCGCGCAACCTGATGTTCAACGTGAAGTACACCCCGGAGTTCTGATTCTTGCGGGAATGAAATAGACCTGCCTTGTGCGTGATGCTGTTCACTTAGACAAAACGGCGCTTCTTCAGAAATGGGAAGCGTCGTTTTTTTTGTCTTCGTTTTTTTGGGGTTACAGTCGATGAAGAGGGTGGATGTGCCGGCCTCATCGCGAGCAAGCTCGCTCCCACAAGGGACTTTTGATGCTCATCGGTCTTGTGTTCCCCGCAAGCATAATGTGGGAGCAAGCTTGCTCTCACAGGGGGCGCCTACATATCCCGCGCCACCCGAAAGCCGATCCAGTCGCCGCGGTCGCCTGGCACCAGTGCGTTGCGGTTGCCGGAGCGGGAGAACACCGGCGCCTCGCCCCAGTCGTTGCCGCGGATGCGTTTGAATTCGCATTTTCCGGTCAGCCAGGCGCTGCCGTCGCTCGGGGCGCCCACGTAGTTTTCGTTGTAGCAATCGGCGGTCCATTCATAGATGTTGCCGTGCATGTCATACACGCCGAAGGCATTGGGTGCGAAGCTGCCGGCCGGGGCGGTGAAGTTGTAGCCGTCGGCCGCGCCGTAGGTGTTGGCATGCTGGGCGATGCTGTAGTCCTTGCCCTCGTCGAACGGGAAGGGGAACGGCCCGGTGCTGCCGCCACGAGCCGCATACTCGCGCAGGGATTCGCTGACCAGCCGGTATTGCTTGCCGGTCTTTTTCGAGAGCCAGGCCACGTAGGCATTGGCCTCGGCGAAGTCCATGCACACCGCCGGGTGCCGGTCGGTGTACTGCTTGCGCGGGTCGCTGCCCTGGTAGTCCGGGATGCCGGCCTTGCATGCCCGGCCGGGGCGCTCGTCGCCGTCGGGCATCGTGTAGCCGGTGTCGCGCAGGTAGGCGAACCATTCGCCCTTGAGCACCTGGAAGCGACTGATCGCCAGCGGTTTGGCGAACGTCACCGGGTGTATCGGGCCTTCGTCGGGCTCGCGGCCTACTTCGTCTTCCGGGGTGCCCATCTGGAAGGTGCCGGTGGGCAGCACGACCATTTCCGGACAGTCCTTGCAATCACGAAAGACCTGGCCCGCTTGAGACGCCTGGGCGCCGGAGGGCAGCAGGGACGCGAGGGCCAGTACCGGGAATAACGTCAACGAAAAACTGTTCATCCATCTCTCTCGATAAGTCAGGTTCAGAGTGTCTTGCCCAGCAACCCCATGAAGCGATCGATCTCGGCTTCGGTGTTGAGCAGCCCCGGTGCGGTGCGGACCCCCGGCCCCGCGTCGCGATGCACGGCGTCGGCGATCACGTGGTTTTTCATCAGGTAAGCGGCGACCTCGTCGCTGTCGCGGCCCTGGACCCGGAAGAAAGTGAAACCGGCGGACAGCTCCGGGCTCAGTGGGGTGACCAGTTCGATCTGCGGCTGAGCCACCAGTTGTTTCTTCAAGTAGCTGTTGAGGGCATGGATGCGCGCCTGGACCTCGGCCTTGCCCAGTTGCAGGTGCAACTTGAACGCCTCGGCGGCCGCCCAGCGATGCGCGAAGGCGTGGTAGCCCCCCGGGGTCATGGTGGTGGAAAACGCCGTGGCTTCAGAGAACGTTGGGATGATCGGCGTGACGTACTTGAGCTCTTCGCTGCGGCTGCACACCAGGCCCGTACCGCGCGGGCCGAACATCCACTTGTGGGTGCCGGCGATGAAAAAATCGCAATTCATGGCAGGGAAACTGAGGTCTTCGACGCCGAAACCGGGCACGCCGTCCACTACATAAATGATCCGCTGCTCATCGCTGCGACCCTGGTTGTGCTTGTCCACCAGGGCGCCGATCTTGTCGATCGGCAGCTTCACGCCGCTGCCCGAGTGCACCCAGGTCATGCCCAGCACGCGGGTTTCGGGACGGATGTTGCGGTCGATGGCCGTGAGGATCTGTTCGTGGCTGGCGTCGCGGGCGTTGTCGAACAACTTGATCTTGCGCACCCGTGTGCCCGTCCGTTGGGTGCGCAGGTCGAGAATGGTGTGGGTGGCGTAATGCTCATGCGCGGTGGTGAGGATTTCCTGGTCGGCCGCCACCTGGACACCGCCGTAGATGCTCGACAGGCCTTCGGTGGTGCTGCCGGTGAGGGCGATCTGCGCAGGATTCGCTTGCAGGTAGCGGCCGGCCCAGGTGCGGACGTTTTCCTCGCGTTCTTCGGTGACGCCCAGGTCCCAATCCATCAACAGCCCAGGGTTGTTATCCAGGGCCGCGCGGTGTTTTTCGATGGCCTCGCGCACGGGGCGCGGGTGGGTGGTGACCAGGAAGTTGGAGAAGTGCAGGAAGTCCGGGTCCTGGTTGAACAGCGCGCGCAACTGCGCCCATTTGTCCTTGGGCAGCGGTGGCAGTGGAGCGGCGCTGGCTGTGGCGGGCAGGCCGGCGGCAAGGGGCAGGCCGGCGGCGAGGATCCCGGCCTGCTTCAGGAAGGTGCGACGCTCATTCATGGCTGGGCCGCCTCCTGGGTCGAGGCGATGGCGGGGCGGGCGGCTTTCTGGACCTGATCCCAGACCCGCAGGAAATTGCCACCCCACAGTTTGGCGATGTCGGCTTCCGAGTAACCGCGGGTCAGCAGTTCGGCGGTGACATTGCGAATGTCGCCGACGTTCTCCCAGCCTTCCACACCGCCGCCTTCGTTGAAGTCCGAGCTGATGCCGACGTGGTCTATGCCGATCTTGCGCACGGTGTAGTCGATGGCGTCCCCCAGGTCCTTGAGGCTGGCCTTGGGTTCTTCTTCGAGAATGCCGTAGAGCTGGCCGGCGTATTCGCCGAACTTTTGTTCCGGCCACGCGGCGATGATCGGGTCGCCGGGCATCAGCGCCATCGCCAGGTTGGGCAGTGGCGGCAGGTCGAAGCGTTCGCGCAGGGCGTTGAGTTTGGCCTGGGTCTTTTGCGTCAGCGGCCGCAGGTACTGGGAGAAACCGACGACCTGCACCACGCCGCCGCTGGCCTTGATCAATTGCATTTCCTTGTCGCTGAGGTTGCGTGGGATGTCCACCATCGCCCGCGGCGCCGAATGGGAGGCCACCAGCGGCGTGCGGCTCAGTTGCGCGACTTGCTCCAGGGCCTGGGTCGACATCTGTGACACGTCGATGATCACGCCCAGGTCGTTCAAGCGCGTCACCGCCTGCTTGCCGATGTCCGACAGGCCGCCGAGGGCGTCGGGCGAGTCGTTGAAGAACGGCAGCGGACGGGAGGAGTCGGCCCAGTCGTTGTTGCCGATGTAGCTGAAGCCGAACATGCGCATGCCCCGCGCGGTCCACAGGTCCAGCAGGCTCAGGTCGTGGCCGAGGGGATAGGCGTTGAGCATGCTGATGAAGATCGCGAACTTGCCTTCGCCGTGCAGGCGACGGAAATCATCCGGGGTGTAGGCAATGGCGACCTGGTTGGGGAAGTCGCGGACCAGGCCGGTGATGATCTTGTAGCGCACTTCCTGCTGGTTGCGCGCTTCCTCGACGAAGCCGGCGGTGGGCTTGTGTGGCGCGTTGGGCCCGTTCCACATTTCGGGCCAGCCGAACACCGGCAGGGCCGCACCGGACAGTTGCCCGCGGTTGGCTTTCACCAGGTCGAACTGGCCGCTGCCGTCCTTGTCCGCTTCATTGCCGGCGGTGCCGAAATCCAGCGGCACGGTGATATGGCTGTCGAAGGAAAGCAGGCGTTCGTGTAGCTCCCTGGCCTCTTTCATCACTTTGACCGGATAGCCGGGATTGTCCCGCCACCAATGGTCCCAAGCCGCGACGCCAGCACCGACGGCCAACGCCAGGGCCAGGGGCAGGCCGATGAAAAGAGCCTTTTTCGAACGAGGTGTTGTCATTGCCGATCTCAGTCAGGTTCGCCTTGGAAGGACAGGCGCGGGGGCCTTTGCTATCTGGGGAGAACGAGTGGTCGGGCGGGAAATTTAGGTGGGCTCGGGGCCGCCATCGCGAGCAAGCTCGCTCCCACAGGTGACCGCATTCCAATTTCATTGTGGGAGCAAAGCTTGCCCGCGAGGCGACCTGTTTCTGCTGGATGTACTCAGATCCCCTGTGGGAGCGAGCTTGCTCGCGAAGGCGGCCTCACACCTCCCTATAAATTTGTCAGCCCACCCAACGTTCTAGCATGGATAAAGCCCACCCCAGGGCGAACACAGGTAAGGCAATGACGATTTCTCGACGATGGTTCATGGCAGGCCTGGCGCTGACCGGTGCCGCCGTGCCTGCGGTGTATTACGGGCATCGCGAACTGACCCGGCCGGACCCGACCATCACCCCCGGCGAGGCCTCGTTCGACGTGGCCGACGTGGCGGGCCAGCGCCGTGCCGATACGTTGCGGGGCATCTGGACGATCCGTTTCACCGGCCGTGACGCCGGCCTCGAAGGCTTGCCCCAGGACGATCTGCAGGTCTTCCTCGACATCGGCCAGAGGGGCCGTGGCCTGGTGGGTTACCTCGACAGCGCCGTTCGCTTGCGTGGCGCCGATGAACCGCGTTACCGGGTGTTGGGCGATTTGGCCGGCGCCGACCCGAAGCAACTGAGCTGGCGGCTGACAGGGGCTCAGCACGACGCGCCGGACTATGAATTCATCATGACCCTGGACGAAGTCTGGGCCGGTTTCGGCAATGCCGGCAGCGCCACCCTCAGCGGCCGCGTGTTGCGCCTGGACCGTCCCCTGGCGCTGCCTGAACAGGACAATCATTTCATCGCCATCAAGCAACGCTTCCCCGAGGCCCGGGAGCGCACGCCGCTGAGCCCGGCGCTGCTGGCCTGGCTGGTGTCGCCCGAGCATCGGCTGTTCCACCAACTCTGGCACGCCTCGCGGGACAAATGGCACACCCTGGACGAGGACAAGCGCAATGCCCTGCGCGGCATCGGCTGGCAGCCCGGCCCACGGGACCAGGAGCGTGATGCCCGTGGCCCGCGCAAGGATCGCAACGGTTCCGGCGTGGATTTCTTTTTCATGCACCGGCACATGCTTGGCACGGCCCGTTCGTTCCAGCCGCTGCCGTCGTGGCCGCGCTTCCCCTTGCCGCAACCGGCGCTTGCGCGCGAGCGCCTTGGGTTCGCCCGCTACCTCGACAACCACGATGGCACGGCCTTGCCGCCGACCTGGCTGGCCGATGGCGACGAGCAGTACGCCCAGTGGGTCAGCGACATCAAGACCGCCGAGACCTATCACAGCAATTTCCAGGTCTGGGAATCGCGCTACCGCGACCCGCGCTACTTGTCGAAACTGACCCTCGGCCAGTTTGGCTCGGAAGTGGAGCTGGGCCTGCACGACTGGCTGCACATGCGCTGGGCCTCGGTGCCCCGTGACCCTTCCAACGGCCACCCGGTGCCGTTCGCTCGCGCCCCGGACGACTTCGCCGCGCGCTGGTACGCCCCGGAAAACGACTTTCTCGGGGACCCGTTTTCCTCCCACGTGAGCCCGGTGTTCTGGGCCTTCCACGGCTGGATCGACGACCGCCTCGAAGACTGGTTCCGTGCCCACGAACGTTTTCATCCGGGGGAAGTGAGCCGACTCGCCGTCAACGGCGTGCCCTGGTGCGCCCCGGGCCGCTGGGTCGAAATCGCCGACCCCTGGCTCGGCCCGGACACCCACGGTTGCAGCACCACGCCGGGGTTGCAGGTTGGACGTTCGGTGGAGATGGACCCGGAAACCATGAAGCTGGCCCTGCGCATCACCTTCGGCAGCGATGACAAAAAGCTCTCTGAACTGTTCCGCCGCGTGCCGCAGCGGCCTTGGTATGCGCGTAATCTCAAGTCCAAGCCGGTGTGAACCCTGGCCCGAACTGACCGAACACGGCTGTGTGAATGGCTGCTTTTGTGGCGAGGGAGCTTGCTCCCGCTGGGCTGCGAAGCGGCCCCAAAACCAGCCACCTCAAAAACATCTGACCCACCGAGGTGCTTGCCATTGGGGGCTGCTGCGCAGCCCAGCGGGAGCAAGCTCCCTCGCCACAGGTGTCACTTGGCTTGAGATTTGTTGTGAAGGTTTTATCGCGGCGCGGCGATGTCCAGGGCACGGTTCGCCAGCAGCTCACTCAGCTCGACCATCTGCTGGATCGCCAAGGCAAAACTTCGCCGTGCGCCTTCCAGATCAAACGCCAGTTCGTTGGCCATGACGTTGACCGAGGCGAGGGTTTCGCTGAGGTTGGCCAGCAGGCATTCCAGGTCTGCACTCTCTGCAACGGTGAACAATTGGCCCGGTGGTGGCTTGGGTGTTTCAGGTTTGGGGTCGAGGTAGTAGGCGAGGGCGCGGTCGGCGGCTTCGTCGAGTTTTTTGGAATCGTCTGCGGGAGGGTTGGGGGTGGTCTTGAACATGGTGCAGCTCCTGGTTATTTACAAGGCGTTGCCAGACATCACTTGCAGATGATGGGTGGCAGCTATGCGCGGGTCTGCAAGACCGGGAAACCAGGAACCCGGCAGACCCGAAGGTCTCCCGCACACAGCCGCCATTGAGCGACACGGATGTGTCGATTGGCTTGTGGCTATGCGCCTGGTATTTCGTCGGGCTTGCAGACCCGATCACTGATGGGCAGTGACAGGGAACAAGTTATCGATGGGAGGTTAGGCGCACAAGCCGGCGGATTCTGGCGTAGTTGTAGGCAATGACGCAAGGCAGCGTAGCCTCGCTCGGGAGTCCTACATGGCCCGATAAACAGAACCAAAGCCGAACACCGTTTATGAGAAGTGGAGAGTTATCTGTGGCGAGGGAGCTTGCTCCCGCTGGGCTGCGAAGCAGCCCCCAAAACCAGTCACCCCAAAACACCTGACCCACCGAGGTGCTGGCCATTGGGGCTGCTGCGCAGCCCAGCGGGAGCAAGCTCCCTCGCCACCGGTGTCACTTGGCTTCGAGGGGAGGCGCAAGGCCTACATCACCCGCCAACCCCCACCCAACGCCCTGTACAACGCCACGCTCGCCTGCACCCGCGCCAATCGCAATTGCACGTTCATGTCCTGGGCGGCGTACAGCGTGCGTTGGGTCTCCAGTACCGTGAGCAAATCTTCGGCGCCGGCCTGGTAGCGGCGTTGGGCGATGTCGAAGGCGGTCTGGGCCTGGTGCAGTTCTTCGCTTTGCCATTGCCGTTGGCGGTCGCGGCCGTTGATGCCGTTCAGGGCTTTTTCGACGTCGGCGAAGCCGTTGATGATGGCGGCGCGATAGAGCTCCAGCAGTTCCTCCTGGCGGGCGCTGGCTTTGTCCCGTTCGGCCTTCAGGCGGCCGTTGTTGAAGATCGGCGCGGCCAGGCCTGCGCTGAGGTTGTAGACGTTGTTGCGCAGCAACTGGTCGGCGATGTCGGCGCCGGTGGCGAAGCTCAGGCCCAGGGGCAGGGTGGGCAGCATGGCGGCGCGGGCGACGGCAATGTCGGCCTGGGCGGCGGCGAGGCGGGCTTCGGCGGCGGCGATGTCGGGGCGGCGGCGCAGCAGTTCGCTGGGCACGCCGGCGTCGATGGCGGGCCAATGCAGGCGGGCGAAACTGTCGTCGTCGAGCCTGACCGACTGCACCGATTGCCCCAGCAGCGTCGCCAGGGTGATCAACGCTTCGCGGGCTTGTTGTTGCACTTGCGGCACGCGGCGTTGTTGGGCCGCTACCAGGCTTTTTTGCTGGGACAGTTCCAGGGCCGTGGCGCTGCCGGCGTCGTAGCGGGTCTGGACCAGATCGAGTACACGCTGGGCGTTGTCCAGGTTCTGTTCGGCGATGCGCTGTTGCTCGCGCAGGGACAACGCCTGGGTGTAGCTGTTGGCGACGCCGCTGAGCAGGGTCAACTCAACGGTCGCGCGGTCGAACTGGCTGGCCGACAACGTCTTTAATGCACTGTCCCGGGCCGCCCGTTTGCCGCCCCAGAAGTCCAGCTCATAGGTGGCGCTGAGATTGGCGTCGTAGTAATCGATGGTCCGGTTGTCTCGATCCACATCCAGTTGGCTATAGCCCTTGCCGCGCATCAATTCCTGGCGATTGCCGTTGAGCCCCGCCGTGACCGCTGGCAGCAATGGCGCGCCGGCGATCACGGCGCTGGCCTCGGCCTGGCGCACCCGGGCCATGGCGGCGGCCAGGTCGTGGCTATCCAGGCGCGCCTGCTCGATCAAGCGATTCAATTGCGGGCTGCCGAAGTGCGTCCACCATTGCAGGTTTACCGCTTGGGCGCTGGGTGTATCGAGGCTCTGCCAAGCCTGGGGCGGTTGAATGCCGCTGTCGGGCGTCGACAATGGAGTGGCGCAGGCCGCCAGCAACAGGCTGGCGGCCAGGAGGGTCAGGTGCGCTTTCATAAAGTGGGGTTCATTCACTGGTGAGGGCCGCCACCGGGTCGAGGCGGGCGGCCTTGCGGGCAGGCATGAAGCCGAAGACGACGCCGGTGACCAGGGCGCAGCCAAAGGCGCCGAACACCGCCAGCCATTCGAAGGCCACGGCGATCTTGCCCAGCAACAGGGCGCCACCCACCAGCAGGGCCAGGCCGATGCCGGCGAGCCCGCCGACCACCGAGAGCATCACCGCTTCGGTGAGGAATTGGCGCAGGATGTCCCGTTGGCGGGCACCGGTGGCCATGCGGATACCGATCTCGCGAGTGCGTTCGCGCACGGTCATGAGCATGATGTTCATCACGCCGATGCCGCCCACCAACAGCGAAATAGCCGCGATAGCGCCGAGCATCAGCGACAGCGTGCCTTGGGTGCGGGCTTCGGCCTGGATCATCGCGGCGTTGTTGGTCAGCTCGAAATCCTGCTTGCCGTCGTGCAGGCGCAACAGCGTCCGGGAGACCGCCTGCTCGGCCTCCTGGACCTTGCCGGCGTCCCGGGCGGCGATCACCACGTATTCGGGATGGCGGGTGCCGAACAGCCGCACGCTGGCGGCGGAGTATGGGATGGCGACGCGATTGTCGGCGTCCGAATCCCCGGAGCTGGCGCCTTTTTCCGCCAGTACGCCGACTACCTGGAATGGCATGTTCTCGATCAGGATGTAACGGCCGATGGGGTCGGCGACGTCCTTGAGCAGTTTCTCCCGGACCTTGTGGCCGATCACCGCCACCGCCGCGGCGCCGCGTTCGTCGGCATCGGTAAAGTAGCTGCCCTCGGCCACTGGCCAATTGAAGATGATCGGGAAGTTGGTGTCGTTGCCGCCGACGTAGCTGGTGTGGTCGAGGGTGCCGAAACGCACGCTGGCTTCGGCGCCGTTGACCGGCATGATGCGCTGCACCTCGGGCAGGGCGGCGAGGGCGGCCAGGTCGTATTCGCTGATGATGCCCTTGGTGGCGCGCGGCGAGGGCGCGCTACCGTTGAGGTAGATGATGTTCGAGCCGAAGGCGCCCATCTGCGCCATGACCTGGCGCTTGCTGCCTTCGCCCACGGCCAGCATCACCACCACCGAGGCCACGCCGATGACAATGCCAAGCAAGGTCAGGGCGGTGCGAAAGCGGTTGATCCACATCACCCGCCACGCCGCTTGCACCGCGTCCACCAATTCGCCTTTCCAGGCGCCGTTGTGTTCGCTGCCGGCACTCAGGCGCTGGCGCAGGTCCACGGCTTGCAATGCCTTTGGGTTGGCGTGCACCTCGTGCGGCAAAGCGGTGGCGCTGTCGCTGATGATCCGCCCATCGCGGATTGCGATGATGCGCTGGGCCCGGGCCGCCTCTTCGCGGTCGTGGGTGATCAGGATCCCCACGTGGCCCTGGCTCGCCAGTTCGTCGAGCAAGGCCATGACCTCGATGCCGCTCTGGCTGTCGAGGGCGCCGGTGGGCTCGTCGGCGAGGATGATGTGGCCACCGTTCATCAAGGCCCGGGCAATCGACACCCGTTGCTGCTGCCCGCCGGAGAGTTGATGGGGACGGTGGCCGGTGCGGCTGGCCAGGCCGAGGCGGTCAAGCAGGGCGCTGGCCCGGGCGTGGCGCTCGGCGGCGGAAGTGCCGGCATAGATCGCCGGCATCTCGACGTTTTCCTGGGCGGTGCCGGAGGGAATCAGGTGATAGCCCTGGAACACGAAACCGAACGCTTCGCGCCGCAGCCAGGCCAATTCATCGCTGCCCAGATTGGCGACGTCTTCGCCCGCGAAACGGTACTCGCCGCGGGTGGGGCGGTCGAGGCAGCCAAGGATGTTCATCAAGGTGGATTTACCGGAGCCGGACGCCCCGACAATCGCCAGGAACTCCCCGGCGTGAATGGCCAAGTCGATGCCGCGCAGCACCTCCACCCGAGGGCTGTCGCCGCCGCCGTAGGCCTTGCGAATGTCCCGCAGTTCGATCAGGGGCGTGTCCATTCAGCCTCCGCTGCCGCTGGCCGAGCCGATCAGCACCCGGTCGCCTTCGCTCAGGCCGTCGAGAATCTGCGTGCGCAGGCGATCGCTGACGCCCGTGCGAACGGTGCGCGGCTGGACATCGCCATTGTCGGCCAGCACCTGCACCTGATTGGCCTCTTGTAGGGCCGCGATGGGCACGGTCAGCACGTCCTTGGCTTGGGCGGCAACGAAAAACACCTGGGCAGTCATGTCGGTCATCAAGGCGCGGTCGGCGTTGTCCACGTCCAGCAACACGGTGTAGAGCACCACCCGTTCGCTGCCGCTGCGGCCACCGGTGGGGCTGCCGCCCTGGCTGGCTTCCAGCGGGCGCGGCGGCACCGGGAGGATCTGGCGCACGATGCTGCTCCAGCGCCGGTTGCCGCCGGCCAGGGTGGTGAAGTAGGCGGTCATGCCCGGCTTGACGTGGCCGATATCGGCTTCCGACACTTCGGCCCAGACCGTCATCGGCGACAGCCGGGCGATGCGCAGGATCAACGGCGTCTGCTGCTGGGCGTTGAGGGTCTGGCCTTCCCGGGCGCCGACGGCGACCACGGTGCCGCTCATCGGCGCATAGATGCGTGTGTAGCCCAACTCGGCCTCGTCGCTGCGCAGGCTGGCCTGGGCCTGGCGGATCTGGGCCTGGAACATGTCGATGCGTGCCTGGGTCGCGCGCACTTCGGCCTGGGCGGTCTGCACGTCTTCCTCGCGGGTGGCGCCACCGGCCTTGAGTTGCTGTTGGCGACGGAATTTCTGCTGCGCCAGGTCGTGCTGGGCGCGTTGCTCCTGAAGCTGGGCCTTGAGGTTTTCGATGGAAAAGCGCCCGGCATCGAGCTTGGCTTTTTGCGTGGACGGGTCGATTTCCACCAGCAACTGGCCTTCACGGACCTCGTCGCCGGCTTCCACGTGAATCTTCTGGATCTGCCCGGACGCCTGGGCGCCGACGTCGACATAACGCCGCGGTTGCAAGGGGCCCAGGGCGGTGACGCTGTTTTCGATATCGCCCCGGGTGCCGGGGGCAGTGACCAGGGGCGCACGACTTGGCGCGACCGCTTGCCACGCGGCGAAGGCCACGGCCGGGAGCAGGGCGAAGGTGAGAAGCCAGGCGCGTCGGGTAGGGCGGGGACGTTTCATGCAGGGTTCCGGCCGGGGATATCGGGCCCGTCGCGCGGAGGGCCGGGACGGGAGGCTGTTCTGGTAGACGAGCGTTCCGGGCGGGAATTTACTGGTGTGAAACACTTGGTAGCAGGTTGGAAAAAGTCAATTGCAGCGCCACAGCCCCTGTGGCGAGGGAGCTTGCTCCCGCTGGGGCGCGAAGCGGCCCTAAAACCTGAATCCCGGTTATGTCAGATTCAAGGGTGTTACCTGCCTTGGGCCTGCTGCGCAGGCCAGCGGGAGCAAGCTCCCTCGCCACAAAAGCAATACCTGGCGGCAGTTGAGGTAAACGAATCAGCCTTGATACAAACCAACGCTTTAAATCTATATGAGAATTACTATAAATTACGCGATTGAATCTGCCACTATCGTGCCATGCCCTTTTCAGGCATGCCGGGTGGCCCAGGGATAGCTGTCGCAGTCATTGCGCACGGGAGTCATGTTGGAAAACTACTATCGCGAGCTGGTGTGTTTCCTGAACGCCAGGCTAGGCAACCGCCAGGCGGCCGAGGATGTGGTGCATGACGCTTATGTGCGGGTGCTGGAGCGTGCCAGCGACACGCCCATCGAACAGCCGCGGGCGTTCCTCTACCGCACGGCGTTGAACCTGGTGATCGACGGGCATCGGCGCAATACCCTGCGTCAGGTTGAATCCCTGGATGTGCTGGACAGCGAAGAACGCTTCTTCACCCCATCGCCCCATATCAGCTTCGACCATGGCCAGCGCCTGGACATGCTGCAACGTGCCCTGGCCGAGCTGCCGCCGCTGTGCCGCGAGAGTTTCCTGCTGCGCAAGCTCGAAGGCCTGTCCCACCCGCAGATCGCCGAGCGCCTGGGCATTTCCCGGGCGCTGGTGGAAAAACACATCGTCAACGCCATGAAGCACTGCCGCGTTCGCGTGCGACAGTGGGACGCGCCCTGATTCGATCGTCACCGGTCACCCGGCGGTAAATTTTTTTTCATTGTCCTCGTTCCTCTCAACAGACGACTTGCCGGCGCCTCGAACGCCGGTCAGGTTCCCCAGGCTTTTCGTGCCCTGTTGAGGGGCTTTTCCAGAGGACACTGGACATGACACAGGCAATTGCATCGCCCACCGTTCACGACTTGATCGGCATCGGCTTCGGCCCTTCGAACCTGGCGCTGGCCATCGCGCTGCAGGAGCGGGGGCCGGCCCAGGGTGAACTGGACGTGTTGTTCCTCGACAAGCAGACCGACTACCGCTGGCACGGCAACACCCTGGTGACCCAGAGCGAGTTGCAGATTTCCTTCCTCAAGGACCTGGTGACCCTGCGCAACCCCACCAGCCCGTATTCGTTCGTCAAATACCTCAAGCACCACGGCCGCCTGGTGGATTTCATCAACCTCGGCACGTTCTACCCGTGCCGCATGGAGTTCAATGACTACCTGCGCTGGGTGGCCGGACACTTTACCGAGCAGAGCCGTTATGGCGAGGAAGTGCTGCGCATCGAACCGGTGCTGCATAACCAGCAGGTCGAAGCACTGCGGGTGATTTCCCGCGATGCCCAGGGCGAAGAGTTGATCCGCACCACCCGCTCTTTGGTGGTCAGTGCCGGCGGTACCGCGCGCATCCCCGAGGCGTTCAAGGCGTTCAGGGATGATGCGCGGGTGTGCCACCACTCCCAGTACCTGGAGCGCATGGCGAGCCAGCCGTGCGTGAAGGGCCAGTCGATGAACATCGCCATTATCGGCGGCGGGCAGAGCGCGGCGGAGGCCTTTATCGACCTTAACGACAGCTTCCCTTCGGTACAGGTCGACATGATCCTGCGCGGCTCGGCCCTCAAACCGGCGGATGACAGCCCGTTCGTCAACGAAGTGTTCTCTCCGGAATTCACCGACCTGGTGTTCCAACAACCCCACAGCGAGCGCGAGCGGTTGGTCAACGAGTACCACAACACCAACTATTCGGTGGTTGACATCGACCTGATCGAACGCATCTACGGGATTTTTTACCGCCAGAAAGTCTCCGGCATCGCCCGTCATGCGTTCCGCACCCTCACCACGATTGAGAAAGCCACGGCCACCGACGCGGGCGTGGAACTGGCGGTGCGCAACAACGCCACTGGCGAGCTGACGGTGCGCCGTTATGACGCCGTGGTCTTGGCCACCGGTTACGAGCGGCAGATGCACCGCACCCTGCTGGAGCCGCTGGCGCAGTACCTGGGGGATTTCGAGGTGGATCGCAACTACAAGCTGATCACCGACGAGCGCTGCAAGGCGGCGATCTACATGCAGGGCTTCTGCCAGGCCAGCCATGGCCTGAGCGACACCCTGTTATCGATCCTGCCGGTGCGTGCCGATGAAATTGCCGGCTCGCTGTATGAACATGGGAACAATCGTGGGCAGGCGCGTCCGGTGCGCGATCGATTGCTCGCCGCTGTGTAGGCCAGACCTGCGCCAAGTGTCAATCAATGCAAAAACCCCCTGTGGGAGCGGGCTTGCTCGCGAAGGCGGTGTGACAGTTGGCATCAATGTCACTGACCCACTGCCTTCGCGAGCAAGCCCGCTCCCACAGGTCATAGATTTGGCCCTGAAGGGGGCGATCTGGGTCACTCGCAGGAAATTCTTCAGAAACTTCCTACACTCATGTCATGCGTCTGTTCGACAGGCGCATCGACGGTTCGCTGTTCCCTCGTATTGGCAGTCTGAACCCCCAACCGGTCACCCTGACTGAAGTCGGTGGTTTCCGGGCCGACTACGCCACGCGAAACACCTCGAACAGATGAAGCTCCTTCTACGCACGGGCCTGGTGGCGCTGCTGCTGGGCTCATTGGGTATGGCGCCACAGGTGGGCGCGGCGCCTGAGTCGTTGCAGGTGCTCGGGCGCTCCCATGTGGATGATTATTCGGTGTCCCTCGACGCCGCCGACTGGGGCTGGTTGCGCCAGAAGGGCACGTTGCTGCTGGGCGCCTCGGCGCCGGACTATGCGCCTTTCAGCATCACCGGCAATGGCCTCGACTACGAAGGCCTGACCGCGGACTACGCACAATTGCTGGGGCAGCTCCTGCACATCAAGGTGCAGGTCCAGCGCTACCCGTCCCGTGCCGAATCGCTCCAGGCCCTGCGCGGCGGTGAGATCGACCTGCTCGGCACCGCCAATGGCTTCGAAGCCGCCGATCCGGACCTGGCAATGTCCCAGGCCTATGCCGATGACTTGCCCACCCTCGTGGCCCGCATCGACGACAGCCAGGATTTGCCCACGGACCTGGCCGGCAAGCGCGTGGCGATGCTCTATCACTACTTGCCGCCGGAGACGGTCGAGGCGTTTTATCCCGACGCTGCCTTTCAATTGTTTCCCTCGACCTTGAGCGCCATCGGTGCCGTGGCGTTCGGTCAGGCCGACGTCTACCTGGGAGACTCGATCAGTTCCAACTACCTCATCAGCAAGAATTACCTGAACAACGTCCAACTGGCCGATTTCTCGCGCCTGGAGGTGCAGCCGTTCGCCTTTGCGGTCAGCCGCGACAACGCGCGGATGCTGCGCATCGTCAACGCCGCGCTGCAAGCCATTCCTGCCAGCGAACGCATGATCATCCTGCGGCGCTGGAGCGCCGGCGGGGCGAGCATGCCGGGGCAGCAGGCCTTGCATTTCAGCGTCAAGGAACAGCGTTGGCTGGACGCCCATCCGCGGGTCAAGGTGGCGGTCAACGAAAACTTCCTGCCGCTGACGTTCTTCGACGAGCAAGGCCATTTGCGCGGCATCGGCGCTGATGTGCTGGCCCGGATCAGCTTGCGCACCGGTTTGAAATTCGATGTCCAGCGGGGCGATTCGGTTGACGATTTGATCGGCCAGATCAAGAGCGGCAAGGCCGACGTCTTGGCCACCGCCATCCCCAGCGCCGAACTCGAAGCCGAGCTGCGTTTTACCCGACCCTACCTGGCGAACCCGTTCGTACTGGTGGTGCCGCTCAGGGCCAAGGCGCTGACCCTGGACCACATGGCCGGCAAGCGCCTGGCGCTGGTGCGTGGCAACGTGCTGCGGGAGTTCCTGCTGGAGCAGTTCCCCCGGGTGCAGTTGGTGGCGGCGCAGAACGCGGCCGACGCCATGGCCATGGTCGCCGCCGGCACGGCGGACGCGGCGATCAATCCGCTGATCAGCGCCCGCTACATGATTTCCCGCCAGTACCGCGACACCCTGCAAGTCACCAGCACCGTGGGCACTTTGCCCGCGTACGTTGCCCTGGCGACGAACCCGGACGCCTTGGCGCTTCATTCGATCCTGGACAAGGCGTTGTTGAGCATTTCTCCCGAGGAAATGGACGAGCTGACCAACCGCTGGCGCAGTGAAGTGGTGATCGACAACAGTAATTGGCTGCGCAACCGCACCACGATTCTCCGAGGGTTTACCGTTGCTGCGTTGCTGTTGCTGGTGGCCTTTGGCTGGGGCGTTTATCTGCGGCGGCTGCTGGAACAGTTACGCGTGGCCAAGGAAAGCGCCGACGAGGCCAATCGGGCCAAGACCACCTTCGTGGCGACCATGAGCCATGAGATCCGCACGCCGATGAATGCGGTGATCGGCCTGCTGGAGCTGGCCCTGAAAAAAGCCGACCAGGGCGTCGTGGACCGCTTCGCCATCGAAGTCGCGTCGGGCGCCGCCCATGGCATGCTGGACTTGATCGGCGACATCCTCGACATCGCCCGCATCGAGTCGGGCAAGCTGTCGCTGGCGCCGCAACGGGCCAATTTACGCGGGTTGATCGAGTCGGTGGCGCGGATCTTCGAGGGCCTGGCCTGGCAGAAACACCTGCGCTTGCATTGGGTACTGGATGCTACGGTCGATTGCGACGTGTTGGTCGATCCGTTGCGTTTCAAGCAGGTCGTCTCGAACCTGCTGAGCAACGCCATCAAGTTCACCGACCAGGGCGAAGTGCGCCTGAGTGTGCGCGGCGAGTTGAACCCTGAGCACAAACACTTGGGCATTTGCCTGCGGGTCGAGGACACCGGTTGCGGTATTTCCCCCGAGGACCAGCGCCGCCTGTTCAGCCCCTTTACCCAGGCCGGCCATCACCCCCAGTCGGCCCGCAGCGGCTCCGGGTTGGGGTTGGTCATCAGCCGCACGTTATGCGAAATGATGGGCGGCACCCTGGCATTACACAGCGTGCCAGGGGAGGGCACGCAGGTCGAAGTCTTGCTGGACTTGCCCATACTCGACACGCTGTCGACGCTGGCGCCCAGCCAGGACGAGGCGCCGCTGCCGGTCCGGGCGCTGAGTATCCTGGTGGTCGACGACTACCCGGCCAACCGCTTGCTGCTGTCTCAGCAACTGGGCTACCTGGGCCATCGTGTCCAGGAGGCACAGAACGGTATCGACGGCCTGCAAGCCTGGCGCAGCGAACATTTCGATGTGGTCATCACCGACTGCAACATGCCCTTGATGAGCGGCTACGAACTGGCCCGGGCCATTCGCGACGAAGAGCGCGAGCGCAACCTGTCGCCGGTGGTGATCCTGGGGTTCACGGCCAACGCCCAGCCTGAGGAAAAGCAGCGCTGCGCCGAAGCCGGGATGGACGATTGCCTGTTCAAGCCCATCGGCCTCAAGGCACTCAATGCGCACCTGGCCTCGGTCACGCCGGATGTGCGGGCGCCCCAGTCCAGCGATGGCATCGACTTGGCCGGCCTGGAACAACTGACCGGCAGCGACGCGGCGGCCATCAAGGCATTGCTGGAAGAACTGGTCAGCAGCAATGCCGAAGATCAAGTCCGACTGCTGCACTTGGCCACCCGACAAGACTTGCCGGGCCTGGCGGACCTGGCGCACCGGATCAAGGGCGGGGCGCGGATCATCCAGGCGCAACGCCTGGTCTACGCCTGCGAGGCGCTGGAAGAGGCTTGCCGAGAAGGCAACGTGTCGCTACTCACCGAAGCCGTGGAAGACCTACGCCAAGCCATCGACCACCTGGCGGAACAACTGAAAAAACCTACATGGAAGGGGTAAAAACTGAGTAGGAACTGTAGGAGCCGTAGGAGCTGACGAGTGCAACGAGGCTGCGATCTTCCCCCTGACACCCGAATCCCAAGCGAAAGATCAAAAGATCGCAGGCTTCGCCAGCTCCTACAGAATCCGAGTAAAGGATCGGTTTCCTCACCGCAGGGGCTGTGTCTGGCTTCATTTTAGGAATAGTCCTACATCGCCCTTCAAACACTTCCTCTAGCCTGAGCGCTCTTAATGTTCTTGAGCCGGTGCCTACCTGGCGCGTTGCTATTGGAAAGCTTGCCATGCCGAACAAAGCACTTCGTATCCTGCTTGCCGACACTCAACATACCCATCGAATCGTGCTGGAGCGTCTGTTCAATCAACAAGGCTACTTCCGGATTGTCCCCGTGAGCCATTTGCAAGAGTTGCTGACGCTGGTGGAGTACGGCAGCGAGCCGTTCGACCTGATTGTCGTCAACGCGCAGTTGGCAGGCGAGGCGCTGGATTTGCACGATTTTGTTGTCTATAACCCACAGGTTCGCCACGGGATGCTTTACAACGCGCAACCGGCCAGTCAGTCGCCGGTGCCTGTCGCACGTCGATCGAACCTGCATTTGAGCCCGGCGCCCCTGCCGGACCTCGCTTCGCTGCGGCGTTTGATGGAGCGGGTTGATCCTCAGGTCCCTGAGCCGTTGCAGGCGTGGGCGCGTCCCCTCAGGCAGGGTCATGGACACTGAACCGGACCGTTGGTCCGCACTGTCAGGTCTGACAGGTGGCAAGGCCAGGTACTTGTGCAAAAAGAGTCCTGTGCGGTCATGGCGCCGGTGCCGTTTGTATTGTTTTGGGGAGTTGCCTTGAAAGACGTGTTGATCGTGGATGACCACCCTGTCATACGAGGGGCGCTGCGGCTCATATGCCAGAATGAGGCGTTCACCCACATCCGGGACGCCAGCAGCGCGGCCGATGCCAGGGGCCTCATCAAGGAACGCGCGCCAGACCTGGTGATCCTGGACCTGGTGATGAACGGTTTCGATGGCCTGGACCTACTGGGCTGGATCATGGCCCAGTTTCCTGAATGCAGCGTGTTGGTGTTCACCTCCCAGGATGCACAGCACTTCTGCAACCGCTGCATCTCGGCCGGGGCCCGGGGTTTTGTGACCAAGAAAAGCGACCTGAAGGAGCTGGCCAAGGCCATCCAGGCGCTGAAATCCGGGTATGCCTATTTCCCGCAGATGCCCGTCCGGCTGGATTTCCTGCAACGCAGCGAGCAGCAGGCCTTGGAAAGCCTCTCCACCCGCGAGCTGTCGATCTTGCGCATGCTGTCCATGGGCATGCGTGGCAAGGACATCGCGCAAAGCCTGTTCCTGAGCCCGAAAACCGTCAGCACCTACAAGAGCCGCCTGTTGGAAAACCTCGGCTTGCAATCCCTGGTGGGGCTGTCGGAGTTTGCCAAGCGCAATCACCTCTAAATGGACTGACCCCAAACCTTGTGGGAGCGAGCTTGCTCGCTCCCACAGGGTTTTTTATTGGTCGTTCTCTAGATGGAACGCTAAAGCCGGTTTTTGCCGTCTAGTGCTTCAAGGGTGTCGGTTTTAAGCTATCTCCATCGAGTTGCAACACCTGATTTGGAGACACGGCATGAAAAACATCATCGGCCTCTACACCAGCCCGCGGCCCCATTGGGTCGGCGATGGCTTCCAGGTGCGCACGCTGTTTTCCTATGACAACCTGGGCAAGCACATCAGCCCGTTCCTGCTGCTGGACCACGCCGCCCCCACCGAATTCATGCCCACCACCGAGCGGCGTGGTGTCGGCCAGCACCCGCATCGTGGATTCGAAACCGTGACCATCGTCTACCAGGGCGAACTGGAGCACCGAGATTCCACCGGCAGCGGTGGCAAGATCGGCCCCGGCGACGTGCAATGGATGACTGCCGCTTCCGGCATCATCCACGAAGAGTTCCACTCCGAAGCCTTTGCGCGGCAGGGCGGCTTCATGGAAATGGTCCAGCTATGGGTCAACCTGCCCGCCAAGGACAAGATGGCCCCCGCCGGCTACCAGACGATCCTCAAGGGCGACATTCCGAACATTGCCCTGAAGGACAACGCCGGCAGCCTGCGCCTGATCGCTGGGCGCTTCGAAGGGCATCACGGCCCGGCGCGGACCTTCACGCCCATCGACGTTTGGGACATTCGCTTGAATGCCGATAAAAACCTCACCCTTGACCTGCACGAAGGGCACAACACCGCCCTGGTGGTGCTGCGGGGCTCGGTCCAGGCCAATGGCCGTGAACGGATCGAGGCCGGGCAGATGGCCCTGTTCGACCGGGCCGGCGACCAATTAAGCCTGCAAGCCAATAACGACGCGGTGGTGCTGCTGCTCAGTGGCGAGCCGATCGACGAGCCCATCGTCGGCCATGGTCCGTTCGTGATGAACAGTGAACAGGAGATTCACCAGGCCTTCGAGGATTTCCATTCCGGACGCTTTGGCCGGATGCAAGACTGAACGCAAAAACCACAGCCACCCTGACTCCATTGTGAGAGCGAGCTCGCTCCCACAGGACTTGAGTGTGATCTCTACAGCGTCTTCAATCTGTGCCAATCTTCGCCAATCGCCCTCCTGGAGCTGTTCCGATGCTGTTTCTGATCTCTGAGCACCCGTTGCTCTGTGCCCTGGCGCTGTTGGTGTTCGACCTGTTGATGTGGCACTTGGTCAGTGCGGATCGGATCTATTGGAAAGTCGGCGCAAGGCTGGTGATTTTTTCGCTGTTCAGCGTGCTGCTGTTCAACGAAGGCCTCAACCCCATGGTACCGGCGCAGTGGGTCGACGATGTGCCTCGGCACCTGGCGGCGACCGGTTTGCAGATCACCTGGTGGCTGTTCGCCGCGCGAACCCTGACGGTGCTGATCGTGGCGGCGTTGATGCAACGGGTCGGCCACACCGGGCGCTTGTTGCAGGATTTGCTCGGCGCGGTGATTTTCCTCATCGCCGTCATCGCGGCACTTGCCTATGTGCTGGATCTGCCGGTCAAGGGCGTGCTGGCGACGTCGGGCGCAATGGCGATCATCGTTGGCCTGGCCTTGCAGAGCACACTCAGCGACGTGTTTTCCGGGATAGTGCTCAATACCACCAAGCCCTACCAAGTCGATGACTGGATTTCCATCGATGGCACCGAAGGCCGGGTCACCGACATCGACTGGCGTGCCACGCGATTGCAGACCTCCCAGGGCAGCATGGCGGTGATCCCCAATTCGCTGGCGGCGAAAGCCAAGATCGTCAATTTCAGCCGACCCAGCGACATGCATGGCTTGGCCATCAGTCTCCAGGTCAGCCCCCATGCGCGTCCGCAAAAGGTGATCGACGCGTTGGAGCGGGCAATGATCGGTTGCCGTGCGCTGCTCGCGACTCCGGCGCCCTGTGTCACGCTCAAAAGCACCGGTAGCGGCGGGGCGGAATACGAGATCAGCGGATTCGTGGCGTCGATGGGGCAGAAGCGGGAGGTGCGCAATCAACTGTTCGACCTGGCGTTCCGGCATTTGCAAGCGTCGGGCGTGAGTCTGTTGTCCTCCAGCGAAAGCACTGCCTCCATCGGCGTGTCGCGCCCTCGGGCGCTGCTGGAAAACTCGAGCATTTTTTCGACGCTACGCCCGGACGAAAAAGATGTTTTCAGCCAGAACATGACATTACAAAGCTTCCGTGCCGGCGATGTGATCCTGGCGGCGGGAGAGGTCAGCGATCATCTGTTCATCATTGAGTCCGGGGTGGTCAGCGTGACCCTCATGCGCAACGGCCAGCCACTCGAGGGCGGGCGCATGGGGCCGGGGGAAATGATCGGTGAAGCCGGGATCGTCGCCGAGCAGGCGGCGCTGGCTAATTTTAACGCCAAGACCTTCTGCACCCTTTACCGCATCGAGAACAGCTACCTCAAGCCGTGCCTCGAAGCCCGTCGCGACATCAACGACGCGATGAAAAACCTGCTGGACGTACGCATGCACCTGGCCCAGAACCTGACCCGCGAAGCCCCCAAGCCGATCGCCAAGAAGCGCTTTTTGCAATGGTTGCGCAGCCGGGCCTAGCAATATTCGGAATGCTCATAACTAAGGCAGCAGAAGATTGTATTCTGTTGCTATTGATTTTATCCTTTTCGTGTGTTTTTCCGGTGTTTCGCCTAAAGAAATATTCCCCGGGTGTACCCGGTGAAGATGAGAAATGAAGTTGGCGAATTTTGGCATGGAGTTCTGTAGTAAAAATCTAATATATAAATCCAAGTCTTCAGCCATTCTTAAGTTTTCGTTGAAACCTCCGACTTTTTCGAAAAGCGCTTTCCTAAACAAGACGTTCCCTTGAAGGAAGTGTTTGCCTTTGACGATGGCATCAAGCATTTCATTTGGCGTATTAAAGTTCCATCCGTAGTAGTCTTCACCGCTTCGATATTTTCCATTTTCTTCGATGCGAAGAAAATCCGCAATGAACCAGTCGGTCTGTAAGTGGCTGTTTGTCATTACGAGGAAATTGTATATTGTTCTCTGGAGCGCTATGTCATCACTGTCCAAGATGAATATATATTCGCCTTTTGCTTTGGTGATGGCTTGGTTTTTTGAAAATGACTGCCCTTTGTTTTTTTTGCCGTAGACATAGCTAAGGTTATCCCATTTCGAATTTTCAAATATTGTCTCTGTTTTGTCGGTTGAATGGTCGTCATAAATGATATGTTCGAAGCTTGCGTTGGAGAGGGGCGTTGTAATATTTTTTTGAATGCTTTCTATAGCCTCCTTAAGGTATTCTTTTCGATTATAGGTCGCTGTTATGACGGATATGTTCATCGGTGTGGTCCGTTTCCAGATGTAATTGCATACGTTGCCTTTCTTGCTTTTTACTTTTTTTGGTTGAATGTCCGAGCTTATTTGAGAGTCTGAAACTCGGAAAGCATCATTTCGTCGTGGCCCCTATCAAATCTCGCGTGCTCTCATCGATAATTAAAGATGATACCTTGGGGGGGTAGTCGTGCTGAGTTAAAATTTTTCTGGTTTTGTCGTGTAAGCATTTTTATCGTGGTGTTTCATTTTGAGATGAGGATAGTTTTTGTTGTTCAGTATCGGCTACTGTAATAACTGACAGTTTCGATGAGCGGCAGGGGGGTGGGTTCGCAACGTTGCCTAAGCCTTAAAAACTGCCCCCTCGATCATGGATCGTGTTTGACTGAAGCCTGAAGCGTAATCCACCTCGACCTGTTCGAAAAAAGTCTGGCAAGGTGAAAGCTACGTCACGATGTGTCTCGCTCGCTTGTCTCGTGAGATGGGTGGGCGCAGCTGTCATGAAAAAACACCATCTTCGGCCGAACACTCGTTTGCTGAGCGACAACGCAGCGTCGAAGACGCCGCGGGCACTTCCTCGCCACAAAGGCTTGCGTCCATTTCCAGGTTGAGCCTCGGTCTTCATTGGCCACCCGAACTTCCCAACAATTGGCTATTTGTACCGCGCCCCTGCACCGCTAACGTAGCGCTACACCCAATTGCTGTCCTGGAGTTCACCATGCAACCGCGCATCGATTTCTACACCGCTTCCCCCGACGCTTTCAAAGCCATGCTGGCCCTGGAAAACGCCGCCTCGAACCTGGGCCTGGAGAAGTCCCTGCTGGAGCTGGTCAAGCTGCGTTCCTCACAGATCAACGGCTGCGCCTTCTGCATCGACATGCACACCGCCGATGCCCGCAAGGACGGCGAGACCGAACGTCGCCTGTACGCCGTGACCGCCTGGCGTGAAGCGCCATTCTTCACCGGCCGCGAGCGCGCCGCACTGGCCTGGACCGAAGCCTTGACGCGCCTGAGCGACACCCACGCGCCGGACGCCGACTATGCCTTGCTGAGCGAACATTTCAGCCCCAAGGAAATGGTCGACCTGACCGTGGCGATCAACGCCATCAATGGTTGGAACCGCTTGGCGGTGGGCTTTCGCAAGATGCCTGAGGCCTGAGACGCCTCGATCCAGAAAGAATAAGCTGTGGGAGCCTCTGTGGGAGCGAGCTTGCTCGCGATAGCGGTCTGACAGTTCATGCACCATTGATTGATACACCGCCATCGCGAGCAAGCTCGCTCCCACAGTTGATCATCGAAACGCTTCCTCCCAGCCGCTCAGGCTCCAGTCATCCCGCGCTGGGAACTTCGCCCGTTTGATCTTCTTCTACCTACAACAGGCGGCGTCAGCCGTCTTTTGCAAAGGAGTCGATCATGCAAGTTCAAGTCAATAGCAACGATATCGAAGGCAGCGCCCGCCTGCAGGAGTGGGTGGGCGGTACGGTGGTGGACACGCTGCAGCGTTTCGAGGGTCAACTGGCCCGGATTGAAGTTCATGTCAGCGATGAGAATGCCCAAAAGGGCGGCGCTGCCGACAAGCGCTGCCAGATCGAGGCACGCTTGCAAGGCCTATCGCCGATGTCGGTCTCCCACAAGGCCGCAAGCCTTGAACTGGCCGTGGAGGGCGCCGCCGAAAAAATGCTGCACGCGCTCGATCATCAGATCGGCAAACTCAACCCCGCCGTCGAACCGATGGGACGCGTGACTGCGCCCACTGATGAAGCGCCACCCGAGGTGGTGGACGCGATGCTGGAGGAAGATTTCCTCGAAAACCAAGAGGCGCGTGGCAAAGAATAAGGAGGCGATCATGACCGCTCATCAACCTTTCAGCCGGCAGGTATTGGCCGAACTCCTGGCGTTCGACGAACAGCCGAGCCTTTCGTTGTACATGCCCACGCACCGTACATTCCCTGAACGCAGCCAGGACCCGATCCGCTACAAGAACCTGGTGCGTGATCTGCAGACGCAACTGGAGCAACAGCACCCGGACCTTGACGGTGCGCCGTTGCTCCAGTCTTTTCACGCGTTGGTGGACGACCAGGACTTCTGGAATTCCAATCGGGACGGCATTGCGGTGTTCGGCGCCCGCGACTACTTCAAAGTCATTGCGGTGAATCAGCGCTTGCCGCAACGCGCCGTCGCCAACAGTCACCCTTATCTCAAGCCGTTGTTGCGGCTGGTCCAATCCACCGACCGTTATCAAGCGCTGTGCCTGACCCGCAACGAAGTCTGGCTGTATGAAGGCTCCTCGGAGCAGTTGGAGAAAATCGAGCTGGCCGAACAGGTGCCGCGCAACCAGAACGAGGCCCTGGGCGACGAGCTGACACCGGGCAACCAACAGGGTTTTCCTAACGGTTTCAGCCGCAGTGGCGAGCGTGGCGATGGGATGATGCATGAGGCCGCCGGCGGCGGTAAGCAGGACGAAATCAACCTCGACCGCGAGCGCTTTTTCCGCGTCGTGGATAAAACGATCCTGCAATACCATTCGCAACCTTCAGGGTTGCCGATGATCCTGGTGGCCCTGCCGGAAAACCAGGCCGTGTTCCGTGCCGTCAGCCACAACTCGCAACTGCTGGCCCAGGGGATCGAGATTGACCCGTCCAGGCTTGGCGTCGAGGCGTTGCGTGTCCACTGCTCGAAGCTCATGGCCCACAGCTATGCCGATCACGTTGTCGACAGCTTGAATCGCTACGGCATCGCGGTGGGGCAGGGACGGGCACTGGATAACCTGGCCGACATCGCCAAGGCCGCCTGGGAAGGCCGCGTCGCGCTGCTGCTGGTGGAGGCCGAGCGCCAGGTTCCTGGCCAGCTCGACTTGGACAAGGGGCGGTTGCTGATTGACGAGAGTGGTGACGAACTGGCTCCGGATGTACTGGATGAGCTGATCCTGGCCGTGACCCGGCAGGGGGGCGAAGTGGTGGTGATTCCACCCGAGCATGTGATGCCGACCGACACGGGCGCGGCGGCGGTGTGCCGGTTCTAGTTTAATCGCGGTTAGCGCTGGCCCCTGTGGGAGCGGGGGGGGGGGGGGGGGGGGGGGGGGGGGGGGGGGGGGGGGGGGGGGGGGGGGGGGGGGGGGGGGGGGGGGGGGGGGGGGGGGGGGGGGGGGGGGGGGGGGGGGGGGGGCGGGGCGGGGGGGGGGGGGGGGGGGGCGGCGGGCCGGGGGCAGGGGAGGATCGGGTCGCGGGGCGTGGCGGAGGGGGCGGC
>NZ_JABAEE010000023.1:0-33374 GCF_023701885.1 Pseudomonas sp. CG7
CCGCCCTGGCGGCCTGGCAGGTGCCGCCGTCTTGCGCGCGCGGGCGCTCCAGTGCGAAGCGCCCATCAAAAAGGGTCTGCTGCGCAGCCCAGCGGGAGCAAGCTCCCTCGCCACAAAAGCTCTCTTGCCACGAGTTCAGCGGTGGTCTTTCAAGAAGGCACCACCGCCGCCGGTGCACGCAGGGCCGCGCGGCCACGTTGACGGAAGCTGAACAGGTAGCAGAGCAGCCCGGCCAGGAACCCGACGCCGCTGACCAGTCGCGCCCAGAACAGCGGCTTCAAATGATCCATCGTCGCCATGAACGGCAAGGCACTGCCATCCTCCATCCAACGTTGCAACCAGACCTGGACGACACCGGCCGCGGTGAGGAACAAGGTGATCATCACCATCGACAGGGTCATCAACCAGAAGCCCCAGATTTCCAGGCGCTGGGAACGTTCGTCCGCCGCTTCGCCCAAGCCGCGCAAGCGTGGCATGGCGTAGCTGATCAGCGTCATCACGATCATCGCGTAGGCACCGTAGAAGGCCAGGTGGCCGTGGGCCGCGGTCAGTTGCGAACCGTGGGTGTAGTAGTTGACCGGCGCCAGGGTGTGCAGGAAACCCCAGACCCCCGCGCCGAAGACCGCGGTGACCGTGGTGCCCTTGGCCCACAACGTCGCGGCGCGGTTCGGGAGATGCCGACGGCGGTTTTTCACCATGCGGAAGGCGAAGACCACCATCGCCAGGAACGGCAGCGGTTCCATCGCCGAGAAGATCGAACCGACCCACAGCCAGACCTCGGGCGCGCCGATCCAGAAGAAGTGGTGACCGGTGCCGATGATGCCGGTGATCAGTGCCATGGCGATGATCACGTAGAGCCATTTCTCCACCACTTCCCGGTCCACGCCGGTGATCTTGATCAGGACGAAGGCCAGCATCGAACCCATGATCAATTCCCAGACGCCTTCCACCCAAAGATGCACCACCCACCACCAGTAGAACTTGTCGCGGGCGAGGTTTTCCGGGTTGTAGAAGGAGAACAGGAAGAACACCGCCAGGCCGATCAGGCCGGTCATCATCACCATGCTGACGGTGGTCTTGCGACCTTTGAGCAAGGTCATGCCGATGTTGTAGAGGAACCCCAGGCACACCACGACGATGCCCATCTTGGTGATCGTCGGCTGCTCCAGGAACTCCCGCCCCATGGTCGGCAACAAGTCGTTGCCGGTGAACTTCGCCAGCGTCGCATAAGGTACCGAGAGGTAGCCCAGGATCGTCGCCACGCCTGCGGCGGCGAATACCCAGAACAGCAACAGTGCCAGTTTCGGGCTGTGCAGTTCGCGGTCGGCCTCCTCCGGTATCAGGTAATACGCCGCGCCCATGAAGCCGAACAGCAGCCAGACGATCAGCAGGTTGGTGTGGACCATGCGGGCCACGTTGAAAGGAATCAGCGGGAACAGGAAGTCGCCGACCACGTATTGCAAGCCCATGATCAAACCGAACAGCACCTGCCCGAGGAACAACATCAGGGCAAACACGAAGTAGGGTTTGGCGACGGCCTGCGAGGCGAATTTCAGATGCGGATTAGCCATGCTCATCTCTCAGCCCTCCTTGTTTGGCGGCCAGCCATTGGTGTTGATTTTCGAGCTCCACTTGAGGAACTCGGCGATGTCGTCGCCCTCTTGCTCGCTCAGGTTGAACTGCGGCATGGCCCGACGACCCGGAACGTTCAGCGGCTGCATTTTCATCCAGGCCTGCAGGAACGGCTTGAAAGCCTCGTCGCCACCGCGCCGGTAGACCACGTTGCCCAACTCCGGCGCGAAATACGCGCCCTCGCCCAGCAAGGTATGGCAGCCGATGCAGTTGTTGCGCTCCCAGACGCCCTTGCCGCGTATCACCGATTCCGTCAATTGCGCCTGGTTGCTGCGTTCGGGAAAGGTCTGTTCCGTGTGGTAGGTCAGGGCCAGGAATATCAGGAAGAAGAAGATGCTTCCCCCGAAGTAAATATTCCTGGCCATGCCTTTGGTGAAGGTATCTGACATGGTCACTTCCTCATTGCTTGGCGTGACCATTCTAGGAAGCCAGGGGTCCGGAACCGCTTGATGGCGATCAAGAATCTCCGATGGTTTTGGTGGGTTGTTCCAGCACCGCTCGAAAAGACGGGTGAGCTTTTGTGTTTTGCTGGGGTGTTCCAACACTGCCAGAAAGCCTGATGAGCTTTTGTGGCGAGGGAGCTTGCTCCCGCTGGGTTGCGCAGCGACCCTAAAACCTGCTGGCGCGGTGTGTCAGATGGATTGAGTTGTTGCTGTTGGGGCCGCTTCGCAGCCCAGCGGGAGCAAGCTCCCTCGCCACAGGGGGAAGGTCGGGCGTCAGAGCGCGAACGAGATCGCAATCGCCAGCACCACCGCCCAGCTCAACACCAACCGCCGCCACAACCGCGGCGCATGGCGCAGCTCCATGAAACCGTCGGCGATCAGCCAGGCCTTGGTCACCGCGACCGCCAGGATGGCGATGGACACCAGCCCGCTGGTGGCGACCTGGCCCAGGGCGACGGTGCCGCTGCTCAGCACAGTCAGCGCCATCCAGCAGGCGATCAAGACACGGGAAGCCGACATGAGCACCTCCGCTCAATCAAGGATGTAGACCACCGGGAACAGCAACACCCAGACCAGATCCACCATGTGCCAATACAGCACACCGGACTCCAGCCCACTGTTGCGCTGCGCCCCATAGCGACCTCGCCGACAACCCTCGGCCAGCCAGGCAAGGATCACCATGCCCAGCAGCACATGGAGGAAATGAAACGCGGTGAGGATCCAGTACAAGGTGAAGAACGTGTCGTGCTCCATCCCCAGCCCGTTCGCCAAGAGATGGGCATACTCCGTGAGTTTGATCGCCACATAACCGCAGGCGAGCAACAACGCCCCGCACAACAACAGCGCGGCTCGACGCGGCCGGTCCTGCCTGGCTTGCTCCTGGGCCAGGGCGGCGAACAGGCCGGCGGTGAGCAGGCTGAGGGTCATCGCCAGGCCCGTGGACCGGTCCAGCAACTGCCGGCCCTCGCTGAACATCTGCGGGTACAACGCCTGGGCGACGGTGAACGCCAGGATCAACAGCGCGAACACCGACAACTCGGCGAGGATGAAAAACCACATCGCCAAGTCCCCGGGCAATCGCCGGGACACGCCAGCGGCTTCAGCCGAAGTGGACATCGACCACATCCATCAACGCGGCAACGGTCTGCGGGTCATCACTCAACGGCTCGGCCAGGCAGGCCAAGCAGGCTTGGCGCGGGTCCATGCCGGAGCCGATCATGCGCGCGGCGAAAATCAGCAAGCGCGTCGACGCCACTTCTTCCAGATCATGCTGGTCGAGCCGGCGCAGGGCCTGCCCGAGCCGCACCACTTGGGCGGCCAGTGCCAGGTCCACACCCGCCTCGCGGGCGACGATGCGTTCTTCATCGACCACTGCCGGATAACCAAAGCGCATCGCCACGAAACGCTGGCGCGTACTGGGTTTCATGCCCTTGAGCAGGTTCTGGTAACCGGGGTTGTACGACACCACCAGCATGAACGACGGCGGCGCCTGCAGCACTTCGCCGGTGCGCTCCAGGTACAACTGCCGCCGATCATCGGCCAGGGGGTGCAGCACCACCGCCGTGTCCTGGCGCGCCTCGACCACCTCATCCAGATAACAGATGCCGCCCTCGCGCACGGCCCGGGTCAAGGGCCCGTCCTGCCACCAGGTGCCCTGGGCGCCGATCAGGTGACGGCCCACCAGGTCGGCCGCGCTCAAGTCATCGTGGCAGGCGACGGTGTACAGCGGCAGTTTCAGGCGGTGGGCCATGTGCTGGACGAAACGGGTCTTGCCACAGCCGGTGGGGCCTTTGATCAGCACCGGCATGCCGTGATGCCAGGCTTGTTCGAACATCGCCTGTTCGTTGTCCTGGGGTTGATAAAAGGGTTCGTCGGGGTGCTGCAAAGTGTGGATAGCGTTCATGGCGAGGGCCTGATCAGACAACACGATTGCCGGCCACGCTACGGTGCCCTGCGACAACCTGGCAAGGGCGGCGGCCGGCAAACTTGATCGCCGTCAAGCGGCTCACCACCGCCCTGGGCATAGCCTTGCATCGCACCAAGAACCTGCGCGCCAAACGTCATTTACAGCGCAGCGCGGGTCATGCCTGAGGAGAAATGGAATGCTGATCAGCCACAAAAAAACGTGGGCCCTGAGGGTGACGGCGCTGTGTACAGCGCTGGTTGCTCCCTACGCCTTCGCCGACCAACCCACCACGCCGGAGTCACCCCGGGTGGTCAAGACCGAAGGCGCGCCGGACCTGAGCCAGGCCGACTTCGACTCGGCCAAGGAAATCTATTTCCAGCGCTGCGCCGGCTGCCACGGGGTCCTGCGCAAAGGCGCCACCGGCAAGCCACTGACACCCGACATCACCCAGTCCCGCGGCCAGGCTTACCTGGAAGCGCTGATCACCTATGGCTCGCCCGCCGGCATGCCGAACTGGGGCACCTCCAACGCCCTGACCAAAGACCAGATCACGGTGATGGCCAAGTTCATCCAGCACACCCCACCGACGCCGCCGGAATGGGGCATGGCCGAAACCCTCAAGACCTGGAAGGTCCTGGTCAAACCCGAGGACCGCCCGACCAAGCAGCTCAACAACCTCAACCTGCAGAACCTGTTCTCGGTGACCCTGCGCGACGACGGCAAGATTGCCTTGATCGACGGCGACAGCAAGAAAATCGTCAAGCTGATCGACACCGGTTACGCGGTGCACATCTCGCGCATCTCGGCGTCGGGGCGCTACCTGCTGGTAATCGGCCGGGACGCCAAGATCGACATGATCGACCTGTGGCCGAAAGAGCCGACCAAGGTCGCGGAAATCAAGGTCGGTATCGAAGCCCGTTCGGTAGAAACCTCCAAATTCAAGGGCTACGAGGACAAGTACACCGTCGCCGGTTCGTACTGGCCGCCGCAGTTCACCATCATGGACGGCGAGACCCTGGAGCCCAAGCAGATCGTCTCGACCCGGGGCATGACCGTCGACACCCAGCAATACCATCCCGAGCCGCGCGTCGCGGCGATCATCGCCTCCCACGAGTGGCCGGAGTTCATCGTCAACGTCAAGGAAACCGGCAAGGTGATGCTGGTCAACTACCAGGACATCAAGAACCTCACCATCCCCAGCATCGATGCCGCACCGTTCCTTCATGACGGCGGTTGGGACAGCAGCCATCGCTACTTCATGACGGCCGCCAACAACTCCAACAAGGTCGCGGTGATCGACTCCAAGGACCGCAAGCTCACCGCCCTGGTGGATGTCGGCAAGACCCCGCACCCAGGCCGCGGCGCCAACTTCAACCATCCGCTTTCCGGACCGGTGTGGGCCACCAGCCACTTGGGCGATGCCGGGGCTTCGCTGATCGGCACCGACCCGGTCAAGCATCCGCAATACGCCTGGAAACAAGTCGCTTCGCTCCAAGGCCAAGGCGGCGGTTCGCTGTTCATCAAGACCCACCCCGCGTCGCGCCACCTGTATGTCGACACCACCCTCAGCCCCGACGCCAAGCTCAGCCAGTCGGTGGCGGTGTTCAACATCGACAAGCTCGACGCCGGCTACACCGTGCTGCCGATTGCCGAATACGCCGGCATCAAGAAAGGCGCATTGCGCGTGGTGCAACCGGAATACAACAAGGCCGGCGACGAGGTCTGGTTTTCGGTCTGGAGCGGCCAGGAAGACGAGTCGGCACTGGTGGTGATCGACGACAAGACCCTCAAGGTCAAGAACGTGATCAAGGACAAGCGCCTGATCACCCCCACCGGGAAATTCAACGTCTACAACACCCAACACGACATCTATTGAGCCCCATCAATAAGAGGAAAAATCATGAAGCCTATTCTGATCGCACTGGCCTTGACCGCCGCCTACAGCCTGCCGGCGTTGGCGCAAGACGGCCCGACACTGTTCAAGAGCAAGCCCTGCGCGGCCTGTCACGCCATCGACACCAAAGTGGTGGGCCCGGCGCTCAAGGAAGTCGCGGCGAAAAACGCCGGTGTCGCAGGGGCCGAGGCGGTACTGGCCAAACACATCAAGGAAGGCACGCAAGGCAACTGGGGACCGATGCCGATGCCGGCCAACCCGGTGACTGAGGAAGAAGCCAAGATCCTCGCGGCGTGGGTCTTGACCCTTAAATAACTGGGCAGGATCTGCCTGATACCTGTGGCGAGGGAGCTTGCTCCCGCTGGGCTGCGAAGCGGCCCCAAATAGCACCCTGACGACTCGGTGTGTCAGGCAAACCCAAGGGGCTGCTGCGCAGCCCAGCGGGAGCAAGCTCCCTCGCCACAAAAGCGGTGCAATTTTTTCAGGAGGACGTCATGGAACGACACCGCATCACCACCCCGATAACCGCCCTCCTCTTCGTTTTCTCCGCCTGCGTGCTGGCCGCTCCCGACAGCCAGCGCCAGGCCCAACTGCAACACCTGCTGGACCAGGATTGCGGCGCCTGTCACGGCCTGTACCTGACCGGTGGCCTCGGCCCGCCCCTGACCCACGAAGCCCTGGCCGGGAAATCCCGCGACAGCCTCATCGCCACCGTCACCCTCGGCCGGCCCGGCAGCGCCATGCCCGGTTGGGCCGCGCTGCTCGAACCCGACGACATCCGCTGGCTGGTGGACCGGCTCCTTCAAGGAAAACCCGCCCCATGATCCGTTCTCTCCTGTCCTCCACGGCCATCGCCCTGCTGCTCTGCGGTTGCGCCCAGACACCGTTGCGCGGCACCGGCGATTTGGGCGTGGTGGTGGAACGCGCCAGCGGCAGCCTGCAAATCATCGAAAGTGACACCCGCACCGCCCTGGGCCGTGTCGACGGCCTGGGCGACCTGTCCCACGCCTCGGTGGTGTTCTCCCGCGACCAGCGCTACGCCTATGTGTTCGGTCGCGACGGTGGCCTGAGCAAAGTCGACCTGCTGGGCGCACAAATCGAGCGCCGGATCATCCAGGGCGGCAACAGCATCGGCGGTGCGATCAGCCAGGACGGCAAGCTGATCGCCGTCTCCAACTACGAGCCCGGCGGCGTCAAGGTATTCGATGCCCGGACCCTGGAACAGGTCGCCGACATCCCGGCCACGCCGTTGCCCGGCGGCCAGAAACGTTCACGCGTGGTCGGCTTGGTGGATGCACCGGGACAACGCTTCGTGTTCAGCCTGTTCGACACCGGCGAGATCTGGACCGCCGACTTCAGCCAGGGCCGTACCCCGCGCATCGAGCGTTTCACCGCCATCGGCCAGCAACCCTACGACGCCCTGCTCACCCCCGACGGGCGTTATTACATGGCCGGGCTGTTCGGCGAGGACGGCATGGCCCAGCTCGACCTCTGGCACCCGGAGCGCGGCGTGAAACGGCTGCTCGGGCACTACGGACGCGGCCAGGACAAGTTGCCGGTGTACAAGATGCCGCACCTGGAAGGCTGGGCCATCGCCGACCAACAAGCCTTCGTACCCGCCGTCGGGCATCACCAGGTGTTGGTGATGAATGCCCAGGGCTGGCAGCAGACCGACGCCATCGCCGTAGCCGGCCAACCGGTGTTCGTCACGGCGCGACCGGATGGCCGGCAACTGTGGGTCAACTTCGCTTATCCGGACAACGACCGCGTCCAGGTCATCGACACCCAGACCCACGCCATCGTCGCCGACCTACGGCCAGGCCCGGCGGTGCTGCACATGGAATTCACCGCACGGGGTGACCAGTTGTGGCTGTCCGCCCGGGACGGTGGCGAGGTCCAGGGCTGGAACCCGTATCGGCTCGAACGCCTGGGCAGCCTACCGGCCCTGAGCCCGAGCGGGATTTTCTTCAGCAGTCGTGCGCACAAGCCGGGGTATTGACCATGACACCCAGCTCACTGGCCCGGCGCCTGATCGATCGATTCCAGCATGGCCTGCCATTGTGCGCCGAACCCTATCGGGCCATGGCCGAGACCTTGGGCTGCAGCGCAGCCCAGGTCATCGATTGCCTTCAACACCTGCACGTGGCCGGGACCTTATCGCGGGTCGGCCCGGTGTTCGAACACACCCGCGCCGGGGCCAGCACCCTCGCCGCCCTGGCCGTGCCCGAAGACCGCCTGCACCAAGTGGCGGCACGCGTCAGTCAATACCCGGAAGTCAATCACAACTATGCCCGGGAACATCGCTACAACCTCTGGTTCGTGCTGACCGGCCCCAACCGGGCGCACCTGGACAACATCCTCCAGGAACTGGAACACGACACCGGTCTCACGCCCCTGGACCTGCCCATGCTCACCGCCTACCGCATCGACCTGGGCTTTGCCCTGGAGGCCACCCCATGAACATCACCCTGAGCGAACAACAGTCACTGGCCTTGCGCCGTCTGCTGGAAACCGGCCTGCCCCTGACATCCCGTCCCTTCCAGGCCTTGGCCGAACAGATCGAGGCCAGCGAGCCACAGGTGCTCGAACAGGTGCAGCGCTGGCATGAACAGGGCCTGTTCCGTCGTGTCGGCTTGGTGGTCAACCATCGCGCCTTGGGGTTTGCCGCTAACGCCATGCTGGTGCTGGATGTGCCGGACGCCCTGGTCGATGAAGTCGGCCGGCGCCTCGGCCAGGCCCCGGGCATCAGCCTTTGCTACCAGCGTCCACGGCGCCTGCCCCAGTGGCAATACAACCTGTTCTGCATGATCCACGGGCGCCAGCGTGACCGCGTCGAGGCCCAGGTCCAGGCGCTGCTGGAAGAACACCTGCTGGACGACCTGCCCCACCAGCTACTGTTCAGCACGCACCTGTTCAAGCAATGCGGCGGACGTTTCGCCGCACCGGTCGGAGCCCGCAGCGATGGATGACCTCGACCGGCGCCTGATCAATCGCCTGCAATTGGGCCTGCCACTGGTCCGTCATCCTTGGCAGGCCCTGGCCGAGGAACTGGACAGCAATGCGACCGAATTGCTCGACCGCCTGCACGAACTGCTCAACGACGGCGTACTGACCCGCTTCGGCCCAATGTTCGATATCGATCGCCTGGGCGGTGCGTTCACCCTGGCGGCACTGGCGGTGCCCGAATCGCGCTTCGAAACCATCGCCGAGCTGCTCGCGGACATGCCCGAAGTCGCCCACAACTACCGCCGCGAACACACCTGGAACATGTGGTTCGTGCTCGCCTGCCCCAGCGAACAGGCGATCAACGACACCCTGCTGCGTATCGAGCACCTGACCGGCCTGGTGCCGCTGAACCTGCCCAAAGAGGAGACCTACCATGTCGGCCTGTACTTCCCCGTCTGAGTCGTTGTGGCAAGCGCCGCCACGGCTGGATGAAACGCCCTTGGCCCTGCGCCTGGTGGAACTGACCCAGGCCGGCCTGCCCTTGCTCGAAGACCCCTGGGCCTGGCTGGCCGAACAACTGGGCTTGAGCGTGGAATCCACCCTCGACCTGCTCAAGCGCCTGCAGGCCGAAGGCGCGATCCGGCGCATCGCCGCCGTGCCCAATCACTATCGCCTGGGTTATCGCCACAACGGCATGACGGTGTGGGACGTGGCCGATGCCGATATCGCACGCCTCGGCGCCCTGCTGGGAGCACAGCCCTTTGTCAGCCACTGCTATCGGCGCCCGCGCCGACCCGGTTGGCGCTACAACCTGTTCGCCATGGTCCACGGCCGCAGCCGCGACGAAATCGACCGCTACCGCGAACACCTGCGCTATTTGCTGGGGGACGCCTGCGCCGCCGACGACATGCTGGTGAGCAGCCGTATCCTGAAAAAAACCGGCCTGCGGCTGTCGCCTGTGGGAGCAAAGCTTGCTCGCGAAACAGGGGCGTCGGTTTCTGAAGAGCGGCATCAGCTTCATCGCGGGCAAGCCTTGCTCCCACGGAGCGACTTATGTTGAGGATCAGCCACTACCTGCGAGCCCTGGCCGGGCACTGCCCCGCCCCACGTGTCGCGCCACCGGGCAGCCAGCGCCCGCCGGTGGTGATCTGGAACTTGCTCAGACGTTGCAACCTGACCTGCAAGCACTGTTACGCAACATCCGCCGACAGCGTGTTTCGCGATGAACTGGACACAGCGGCGGCACTCCGGGTCATCGACGACCTGCATGATGCCGGCGTGCGCGTGCTGATCCTGTCCGGCGGCGAACCCTTGCTGCGCGACGATCTGTTCCAGCTCAGTGCCTATGCTCGCGACAAAGGCTTTTTCCTGGCCCTGTCCACCAACGGCACATTGATCGACGCCGCCAACATCGAACTGATTGCCGCGGCGAATTTCGACTACGTCGGCATCAGCATCGATGGCCTGGAAGCGACCCACGATGAATTCCGCCAGCTCAAGGGTAGCTTCGCCAGCTCCATGGCGGCCATCCGGCTCTGCCGCGAGCAAGGGATCCGGGTCGGGTTGCGCACCACCCTCACCCAGCAAAACCATGCCCAGCTGCCACGCTTGCTGGACTTGATGGATGAATACGACGTACAGAAATTCTACCTGTCGCACCTCAACTACAGCGGCCGCGGCAAGCGCAGTCGCAAGCTCGATGCCCAGCAGCAGATGAGCCGCGAGGCCATGGACTTGATCTTCGACAGGGCCTGGCGCGACATCGAACAGGGACGCGACAGTGACTTCGTCAGCGGCAACAACGATGCCGATGCGATCCTCTTGCTGCACTGGGTATCCCGGCACTTGCCCCAGCACTACACCGCACTGGAGCAGATGCTGCGGGCCTGGGGCGGCAATGCCTCGGGCAGCGGCATTGCCAACATCGACAATACCGGCGAAGTCCACCCCGATACCTACTGGTGGCAGCACTCGGTGGGCAACGTGCGCCAGACACCGTTCAAGATCCTCTGGCTCGATCGCCCCAATGCCCTGCTGCTGAAGCTGCGCGAACACCCCCGGGCCGTGGGCGGCCGCTGCGGGCAATGCCGATGGCTGGACATCTGCAACGGCAATACCCGTACCCGCGCCTGGGCCGACGGCGACCTGTGGGGCCAGGACCCCGGCTGCCACCTCAGCGATGACGAAATTGGCTTGCACCCGATCCCCAGCGTTGCGCTGCCCTGCGCCTGATGAACCGACGGCGAACCTGATACCGAACCAAGGAAGTCCCATGCCTGCCTCCATCGTTTTGCCCGCTGCCCTGCAATCGCCCTTCAGACCGGGCGAGGTCGCCCTGGTCGGCGCCGGCCCCGGTGACCCGGGCCTGCTGACCTTGCGCGCATGGAGCCTGTTGCTGCAGGCCGACGCGGTGGTCTACGACCGCTTGATCAGCGCGCAATTGCTCACCCTGATTCCACTCACCTGCGCCCGGCATTACGTCGGCAAGGCCGCCGGCTGCCACAGCCTGCCCCAGCCACAGATCAACGAACTGCTGGCCGACCTGGCCGACCAGGGACAACGGGTGGTGCGGCTCAAGGGCGGCGATCCGTTCATCTTCGGTCGCGGCGCCGAGGAACTGGAGTATCTGCTGGCGCGGGGTATCGATTGCCAAATCGTGCCCGGTATCACCGCCGCGGCCGGTTGCAGCACTTACGCCGGCATTCCCTTGACCCATCGCGACCTGGTCAATTCCTGCCGTTTCATCACCGGTCATTTGCAACGCGAAGGCGACTTGAACTTGCCTTGGCAGAGCCTGGCGGATGACAGCCAGACCCTGGTGTGCTACATGGGCTTGTCGCACCTCGGCACCATTGCCACGCAGTTGAGCGCGGCGGGCCTGGCGGCTGATACGCCGGCGGCGTTGATCAGCAACGGCACGCGCCCCGACCAGCAGGTCCTGCGCGGTACTCTCCAGCAATTGCCGCAGATGGCGCTGGCATGCGCCGAAGGCCTGCCAACCTTGACGGTGATCGGCAAGGTGGTTGGCTTGTTTGCCCATCAGGTATTGGAGCATCCGGCCCGCCTGCACCCGGCCCTACCGCTCCAGCCAGGTATCGCGAGGGTGGCCTCATGAGAATCGGCTGGCTTGCCCCATTGCTGTGGATCGGCGCCGTCCACGGCGCCACGGCGCTTGAACCGGACCTGGCGTTGGCCGAACAGAACTACCAGCAACACTGCCAGCAATGCCATGGGGTGAATCGCATCGGCGGCGCCGGGCCGGCGCTGTTGCCCCAGAGCCTGAGTCGGATCAAGCCCGACGAAATCCGCCAGGTGATCGAAAATGGCCGCCCGGCCAGCCAGATGGCGGCGTTCGGTGCGGTGCTCGAGCCTGCGCAGATCGATGGCTTGACCCACTATCTCCAGCGTTCACCCGCCGTCGAACCGACCTGGAGCGAGGACGACACGCGCCGCAGCCATCGCCTGCTGGCGGATGTCGCCAGCCTGCCCGATAAACCCCAGCACCACGCCGACCCGCTGAACCTGTTCGTGGTGGTGGAGGCTGGTGATCATCACGTCGATATCGTCGACGGCGATCGCTTCGAAGTCCTGGCGCGCTTCGCCTCACATTTCGCGGTGCATGGCGGGCCGAAGTTTTCGCCGGATGGACGCTTCGTCTATTTCGCCTCCCGGGACGGCTGGATCAGCCTGTATGACCTGCACAACCTCACGCTCATCGCCGAGGTGCGGGCCGGGCTCAATACCCGCAACCTGGCGGTGAGCAAGGACGGGCGCTGGGTGCTGGTGGGCAACACCCTGCCCGGCAACCTGGTGGTGCTGGATGCCCGCGACCTGTCACTGGTCAAGACCGTTGCAACGGTGGGGCTGGACGGCCAGGCTTCGCGGGTCAGTGCGGTGTATACCGCCCCGCCGCGCAACAGTTTCATCGTGGCCTTGAAAGACGTGAAAGAGGTCTGGGAACTGCCCACCGGACCGAACCCGGACTTCGTGCCCCGGCGGATCGAGGCCGAGGATTACCTCGATGATTTTTCCTTCTCGCCTGATTACCGGCAGTTGCTCGCCACCTCCCGCAAGGCCCAGGGCGGTCAGGTGATCGACCTCGACACCGGGCGGATCGTCACTGACATCGCGCTGCCGGGCATGCCACACCTGGGCTCGGGGACCTATTGGAAACGCGATGGACACTGGGTGTTCGCCACGCCCAACATCAGCAAGGGATTGATCTCGGTGATCGATTTCGACACCTGGAAAGTCATCAAGCAGATCCCCACGCTGGGGCCGGGTTTCTTCCTGCGCAGTCACGCCAACTCCCGCTACGCCTGGACCGATGTGTTCTTCGGCCCGGACAACGATGCCATCCACCTGATCGACAAACAGACCCTGGAAATCGCCCACACCCTGCGGCCCATGCCCGGCAAGACCGCCGCCCATGTCGAGTTCACCCGCGATGGCCGCTATCTGCTGTTGAGCATCTGGGATAGCGATGGCGCGCTGATCGTCTACGACAGCGACACCCTTGAGGAAATCAAGCGACTGCCCATGAACAAGCCTTCGGGCAAGTACAACGTCGGCAACAAGATCGAGTTTGCCGAGGGGACGTCGCATTGAAAAAAAGGGGCTGATGCGCAGCCCCCAATATCAACCGCTCTGAGACACCTGGGTGTCAGGTCTCAGGACTGCTTCGCAGCCCAGCGGGAGCAAGCTCCCTCGCCACAAAAGCAGTGGGCGACTTCATTTTTGAGTACGAGCGCACCCCTGTGGCGAGGGAGCTTGCTCCCGCTGGGCTGCGAAGCGGCCCCAAAGTAGGCCTGACACACCACGTTTCACCCTTACCAGGTAAGCACCGCCCCCACCGCAAAAGTATCGGTATCTTCGTTCTGGGCGCTCGTATCGTGGCCATTGATTTCGAACTGGTTGTACTCGGCCACGAGCTTGAGGTTGTCGTTGATGTCATGGAACAGCGCAATGCCACGGGTTTCGTAATCGGCACCACTGCCCACCACGCCGTTGCCGTCGTCATCGGTCTTGCCGTAGGACAGCGCCAAGCGGTTCTTGCCCAGCTTGTACGAGCCCTGTAACAGATAGCCTTTGCTGTCGACATTGCGCAGGGTCGCTTCACCGGCGTTGTTGGTGAAAAACGGATTGATGCCCTTGGCCTGGAACCCCGAACCGGTGAGCGACAGCCCGCCCATCTTGGCCTGCACCCCGTAGCCCAGGCCTTTGGAAGTCACCGATTCGACCGTGGAATCGGTGTTGTCCGAAGTCTGGTAGCTGCCGTTGAGCCAGCTGTAGATCTTCGCCCCGCCCAGGTCGAACTGGTAGGTGATCTCGCTCTCGGTACGCGGGTTTTCCTGGTAGGCCTTGCCGGTGGCGCTGTTGTCGTTGGTGTCCACCGGGTCCATGATCCCCACCGCCACGCGCAAGCCCTCCATCACTGGCGTGCGGTAGGTGAGCTGCGAGGTCGGGAACGGGTACGGATAGCCGCTGCCGATGTTGCCGAACGAGACGCCACCGCCGTCCACCAGCCCCAGGGTATCGCTGACCTGGCCATAACCGGCGAGCAGCTCGTCCAGCAGGATGTTGGAGCGGGCAAACAGGCCGAAGTCCTTGCCGACCAGCACCTCGCCCCACTCCGGATTGGCCACGGTGCCGTAGAACTGGCGCACGTCGATGGCGGTGACGGTGCCGTTGGTTTCGCTGTCGTTGATGGTCACCCAGAACGAGGCCCGGGCGCCGAGCTTGAGGTCATCGACCTGCTTGCCCATGTTGAACCCCAGGTAGTTGGGCAAAAAGCCCATCTTGACCCGCGCCTGCCGACGGTCGTACTGCTCACCGGCGCGGTCCACGTCGCTGTTGACGTAGAAGGCGTTGATGTAGCCGTCGGTGGAAAAGGTGGTCTGGTCCTTGTCGTACAGCATGATTTCAGCGTGGGCCCAAGGCGTCAGGCCCAGGCTGGAAAGACCGGCGATGACCGCAGGCAAAAAACGCAGGCAGGTATTTTTATTGTTGTGCATGGCGCGCTCCGCAACAGGGGACGGGATGTCGGAGGCGATTATCGAAAGGCGCCAGGGCACGTCATACGCTGCCTTGGGAGCGATTGGCGGATGCTTTGGCAGCGCCGGCCCGGCGCGGCAGTTTGGGTGTAAGACGGCGAGGCTGGCGGGTGCGGTACTTTGGGTGTGGGCCGCAAGGTGGCTTGGGAGGACCAACCCATTGGGCAGTCATAGTGAGTTGGCTGGTTTGGGGCTGCTGCGCAGCCCAGCGGGAGCAAGCTCCCTCGCCACAGGGGTCGCACCCCACACTCAAAATTGAAGTCAGATCCAGCTTTTGTGATGAAGAAACTTGCTCCTACAGGGTTTGCACCGTGTTGCTTTTGTGGCGAGGGAGCTTGCTCCCGCTGGCCTGCGCAGCAGGCCCCTCGCCTTCGGCTCAGAACCGCGGCTTGACGGTCTTCCAATCCGGCCGGTAACGCTGCATCTGCCGCACATCGTCGCGCTGGCGAATGCCGCAACTGAGGAACTGTTCATGCAGCTTGCCCAGTTGATCCCGGTCCAGCTCCAAGCCAAGCCCAGGCGCCCGGGTGATCTTCACGCAGCCGTCGACAATCGGCAGCTTGCCGCCCTTGATCACTTCTTCATCCGGCTCCTGCCACGGGTAATGGGTGTCGCAGGCATAGTCGAGGTTAGGCACCGCAGCCGCGACATGGGCCATGGCCATGAGGCTGATGCCCAAGTGCGAGTTGGAATGCATCGACACGCCCAGGCCGAAAGTACTGCACATTTTCGCCAACACCTGGGTGTCCCGCAGGCCGCCCCAGTAATGGTGGTCGGCCAATACGATCTGCACGCTGTCCAGGGCCACGCTGCGGCGGAACTCATCGAAATCAGTGACCACCATATTGGTCGCCAGCGGCAGCCCCGTGCGCTTGTGCAGCTCGGCCATGCCTTCCAGCCCGGGCGTCGGGTCTTCGTAATACTGCAAGTCATCCCCCAGCAGCTCGGCCATGCGAATCGAGGTCTCCAGGGACCAGTTGCCATTGGGGTCGATGCGCAACGGGTAGCCGGGAAACGCCTGTTTCAGCGCCTTGATGCAGGCGACTTCATGCTCCGGATCGAGGGCGCCAGCCTTGAGCTTGATGCTCTTGAAGCCATAGTCCTGGATCATCCGCCGGGCCTGGGCGACGATCTGCTCTTCGTTGAGCGCCTCGCCCCAATTGTCGGCCGGGTACGGCGAATCGATGTGCTCGGCGTACTTGAAAAACAGGTAGGCGCTGAACGGAATCTCGTCGCGGATCGCGCCGCCCAGCAGGTCCACCAACGGCACGTTCAGGTAATGGGCCTGCAAATCCAGGCACGCCACTTCGAACGCCGAATAGGCATTGCTCACCGCCTTGCTCGCATGGGAACCCGGCGCCAGTTCGGCACCGCTGACGCTGGCCGGTTTCTGCGCAGCGACGGTCGCCTGGACGATGGCCCGCAACTGGTTGAGGTTGAACGGGTCCAGGCCGATCAACTGGCTCTGCAATTGCTGCTGGATCGCCAGGGCCGGGGCATCGCCGTAGCTCTCCCCCAGGCCGATGTAACCGTTGTCGCTCTCGATCTCGATGATCGAGCGCAGCGCGAACGGTTCATGGATACCGCTGGCGTTGAGCAAGGGTGGGTCGCGAAAAGCGATGGGGGTGACGGTGACGCGTTTGATCTTCATACAGCGGCTCCCGATGGGCCAGGGTTCAAGGCTTGGTTTTTTTCCGGTCGGCCGGACAGTGAATTCGGCTTATCGCGGCCCGGCTTGGTACGGGCGAAGAAAATCACCACGGCGGCCACCAGGGAAGTGATCGCCAGCCCATACAGTCCGCCCTCGATGGACCCGGTGGTCTGCTCCAGGAAACCGAAGGCCGTCGGTGCCACGAAGCCGCCAAGATTGCCGATGGAATTGATCAGGGCGATCACCGCCGCCGCGATGCGCGCATCCAGGTAGCCCTGGGGAATCGGCCAGAACAGCGCCGAGGCCGCCTTGAAACCGATGGCCGCGAAACAGATCGCCACGAAGGCAAAGATCGGCCCGCCGGTGGTGGACATGAACATGCCGAACGCGGCGATCACCAGCGTCACCGCGACCCAGGCCTGCTGGAATTTCCACTTGCCGGCCAGGGCGGCAAAACCGTACATCGCGACGATGGAAATGATCCACGGAATGGAATTGAGCAAACCGACCTGGAAGTCCCCCAGGTTGCCCATTTTCTTGATCATGCTCGGTAGCCAGAACGTGGCGCCGTAGATGGTCAGGGCGATGGAAAAGTAGATGAAGCAGAACAGCGCGATCTGTCGGTCGGCCAGCAACTTGAACATCGACGGCTTAATCACTTGCGCGGCTTCCCTCGCTCGCTGCTCTTCGGCGATGGCGGCGATCAAGACGGTTTTCTCTTCAGACGTCAGCCATTTGGCCTGGCTGGGGTGCGATTGCAGCCAGAACCAGACGAACCCGCACAGCACGATGGAGGCAAAACCTTCGATCAGGAACATCCACTGCCAGCCATGCAGGCCCATCCCGCTGATGTGCAGCAAGGCGCCGGAGACCGGGCCGGAAATCACCGAGGCGATGGCCGAGCCGCTGAGGAAGATCGCCATCGCCTTGCCGCGCTCGTTGGCGGGCAGCCATTGGGTGAAGTAATAGATGATGCCGGGAAAGAACCCTGCCTCCGCCGCGCCGAGGATGAAGCGCAGCACATAAAAACTGGTCTCGCCGCGCACAAAGGCCATGGCCATGGCCGCCGCGCCCCAGGTGAACATGATGCGCGTCAGCCAGGCGCGTGCGCCGTAGCGTTGCAAGAGCATATTGGACGGAACTTCGAACAGCGCGTAGCCGATGAAGAACAGCCCCGCACCGAGCCCGTAGGCCGCGGCGCCAATACCCAGGTCGGTTTCCAGGTGGCTGCGCACGAAGCCGATGTTGACCCGGTCGATGTAGTTGACGATGAACATCACCACCACCAACGGCAGCACATGACGTTTGACCTTGGCCGCCGCGAGCGCCAGGGTGTTGTCATGGGTGGAGTCCGTTACGTTATTCAAGGGTGCCTCCCGATCGTTGTTTTTGTGGGGAACGGGACGATGATGGACGCGGCGGATTGTTCCCGTCTAATCTAACTTGGCACTTGATTGATACCTGGATTGAATCAATGTTTGAACTGGCCCAGTTGCGCTGCTTTACCACCGTGGCGACCGAACTCAACTTCCGTCGCGCCGCCGAACGCCTGAACATGACCCAGCCACCGCTGAGCCGGCAGATCCAATTGCTGGAGCATCACCTGGGCGTCGAACTGTTCACCCGCAGCACCCGTAGCGTGGCGCTCACCGCCGCCGGCCGGGCGTTTTTCATCGAAGCGCAGAACCTGTTGGAACAGGCGCAACAGGCCGCCGAGGCCGCCAAACGTTTTGCCAAGGGTGACATCGGCTCGGTCACCATCAGCTTCGTCGGCAGCGCGGTGTACGAGTTCTTGCCCAAGGTGATTGCCGAGGCCCGGCTGAAACAGCCCCAGGTCAAAATCGTCCTGGCGGAAATGAACACCTACCAACAGCACGAAGCCCTGCGCGCCCGGCGCATCGACCTGGGCATCGTCCGCTCGCCGCTGCTGGAAACCGGCTACGCCACCGAATGCCTGGTGCGCGAACCCTTCGTGCTGGCGGTGCCCGCCGGTCATCCGCTGGCCAGCGCTGAAACCGTCAGCGTCCAGGTCCTGGACGGACAACCGTTCCTGATGTACTCCCACGCCGCCTACCCGCCCTTCAACGAACTGCTCACCGGCATGCTGCGCTCGGCCCGGGTCGCACCGCAATTCGTGCAATGGCTGGGGTCGTCGCTGACGATCCTGGCCCTGGTCAACGCCGGCATGGGCCTGGCCCTGGTGCCGCGTTGCGCCAGCAGCGTGGTGTTCAAGCACGTGGTGTTTCGCGAGATCGATTTGGGCGAAGGGGTGCAGAGCGAGTTGCACCTGGTGTGGCGGGAGGATAACGACAACCCGGCGTTTACCATGTTGCTGGAAGGGATGCGGGGGGCGGTTCGGGAAGGGTTTTGAAGGCGGAGCAACAAGGCCCATGGGGTTGGCAGTGGCTGACCGAGCGTCGTGGACTTAGGTTGTGAGGGCGCTTGCAGCGCCCCCACAACACTACCTGGTGACTACCCAGGCTTGTGGTTATCCAGTACTCGATTGCCCGCTAACTCACCCAACTTGATGACCCGTTGCAGCACCAGCATCGTTTGGCGTCTTGGGCCGTCCGTCTAATCGGTGAGGTCGCTGACCATCACGCTGGCGGATGCCAAGGATTCGCACGCCTCAACGAGTAACGTTTCGTCATCCACCGCTGCGTCGATGGTGAAGATCGTGCTGGGCTTGCGGGGCTGTATCTGCGTTTTCGTTGCCCCGGGGTTCAGGTAGTGCTTGAGCGCGCGGTCTGCCGCCTCTTTCAATTTTTCAGGGTCGAGAGAGTCGCCGTAGAGTACCGAGTCGATATCCGGGGGGTTGGGAGTTACTTTGAACATAATTGACAATCCTATATTGGAGCTGCAACCGTTCTCTACTAAAAGAAGGGTGGCGGCTGTACGCAGGTTAGTAGACCGGCAGGATTGGCAAAACCCGGCGCGCCCGAGGACGCCCTGCGCACAACCACCATTTAGTTCAGGCATATAAATGACCTGACTGAACAGTGCTCAAGCACTTCACCAAACCTGATGGGCTACTAAACCCGACCACTGATGGGCAGTGGCAGGTAAACGATAGAGGCCAGGGGCAAAGCGCACAAGCCAGCGGATTCTGACGCATGCGTAAGTAAGGACGCAAGGTCTCGTAGCCTTTCAGGCGTAATGTGGAGTGTATTTAAACGTGTCGCGCTGGATATGTTTACGACAATTAAACGGGTCGATTTTTTCTTCGTTATTTATTGGGGCTGTATTGGTGTAAATACAGTGTCTTATGGGAGGCTCCGGGGTCATCGATATTAAACGAGCTCATGCCGTAGATAATACGTTGGCGGATGCTTTGGGGAATGTTCCTACAGTTGGCCGGCTACAACTTGTTGCGTTATCAAATGGCACCTTGCCCGATATTGACCTGCGGTTCCTCATAGACCGATTGGACTTTGATCGTTTGATCGTTCCCACGCTCTGCGTCACCTTCCAGAAGCGGAACGCCGAGCCTCCCTGGCGACATTCCCACGCTGGAGCGTGGGAACGATCGAACTGTGGCCTGTGAAACCCGTGGCGAGGGAGCTTGCTCCCGCTGGGCTGCGAAGCAGCCCCTGGTACTGACACCGAGGTGTGCCAGGTTTATGGGGAGCAGGTTTTTCGGGCTGCTGCGCAGCCCAGCGGGAGCAAGCTCCCTCGCCACATTATCAGCGCTCTTGAGCCATGCGCCCGGCTGGTTTGCCAACGCCTCACTTCAGGTTGTACGATGACCGACGAGCATGCTTCGCTCGCGTTCCTGATACCTACAACAACAAGGAAATCCCCATGAAAAAAGCGACATTGGTCATCGGCTTCTTGTGCCTGTTCGGCGGCTACGCTACGGCCGCTACATCGCCCGAGCAGGAGGTGGCCCAGGCGGTCGATCATTTGACCCAAGCCATGCTGCACAAAGACATCCCCCAGCTCCAGGCACTGGCCGCCGAGAACCTGACCTATGGTCATTCCAGCGGCAACATCCAGGACAAGAAAGCCTTCATCGCCGACATCGAAACGGGCAAGAGTGCGTTCAAGACCCTGGAAATGAAGAACCAGAAAATTACTCTGTCCGGTGATGTGGCGCTGGTGCGCAATCACTTCTCGGCCCAGGCGCTCAAGGGCACTGAAGTGGTGCCGACGGAGATCGAGAACTTCCAGATCTGGCAGAAGCAGAAGAATGGCAAGTGGCTGCTGATCGGGCGTCAGGCGTTTCGGTTCTGATAGCGGGTTGACCGGGAAGACCTCTGTGGCAAGCGGAATTCTGTTCACTTGAGGCTGCTGTGATTCCTGTGGCGAGGGAGCTTGCTCCCGCTGGGCTGCGTAGCGGCCCTTTCTGTGAGCGCTTCGCACTCAAGCGGGAGCAAGCTCCCTCGCCACGGATTGCTGCCCTCGCCGGTTGTATTCCCTCAAGTCGCGGCCCACTGCTCCCGGTACTGCAGCAGAAAATCCACAAAAGCACGCACCCGCTGCGGTACGTACCGCCCATGGGGATACAGCAACGTGAACGGACGCGAACGTCCCGCGTACGGCGCTAGCACCTCCAGCAACTGCCCGTTGGCCAGCTCCTGTTCCACGATGAATTTGTAGGTCTGGAACAATCCTGCGCCATGCTTGGCCAACGTCCCCCCGCCCAGTACATCATCCGAGCAGCAATACCCGCCCTGCCCGAACACTTCCTTCTCCTTGCCCTCGACATCGAACAGCCAGGAAATCCGTCGCCCGCTGCTGGGCAGTTCGAACTGGATGCACTCGTGATCATCCAGGTCTTCAAGCACCTGCGGCGTGCCGGCCTTGCGCAGATACTCCGGGGAGGCGACCACCACCAGCTTCGCGTCTTCCAGCAGCCGGGCGATCATCGACGAATCGGGTTGGGCCCGCACCCGGATGGCAAGGTCATACCCTTCGGCAACGAAATCGATGTTTCGATTGCTCAGGTGCAGGTCCACCGTCACTTGCGGGTACAGCGCCCGAAAAGCCGGGAGCAAGGGCAGGATGCGATAGTGGCCGTAAGTGGTGGGCAGGCTGATGCGCAGTTGCCCGGACGGCACCGATTGCGCGCCCATCATTTCCTGTTGCGCCTCGACCAGTTGCGTCAGCGCTTGCCGGCATTGCTCGAAATAGATCCTGCCGGCTTCGGTCAGTCGGATGCTGCGGGTGGTGCGCACGAAAAGCCGAGAGCCCAGGCGCTCTTCCAAGCGAAAGATCGAGCGGCTCACTGCCGCAGGCGTAACGCCTGCCAACTGCGCCGCCGCGGTGAAACTGCCCGCCTCTGCCGCGAGGCAGAACAGTTCTATGCTGCCCAACTGCAGGTCTTCGAAATGACGCTTCATGATTCGTTACACCGCGTATCAACTGAAGTTTCCAAATGCCTGTTTATCAGTACGTGGCGTATAAATACAGTGGCCTTGCAACACGCGGGCGTTGGCCTGCGTCCATTTCCCATCAGTTGGAGTGCACCATGCCTTTCGTCAATGTGCGAATTACCCGAGACGGCGTTACCCGTGAACAGAAAGCCCAGGTGATTTCCGAAATCACCGAAACCCTCCAGCGCGTGCTGGGCAAGGACCCGCATTTGACCCATATCGTGATCGAAGAAGTCGACACGGATAATTGGGGATATGCGGGGATGACGACGACGCAGTATCGAAGTCTTCCGAAGGAATAAGGCTTGCCCCTCCCGAGCCCGGTCCAACTGACCGGGCTTTTTTCTGCCTGCCAACCCGCCGACCCTGTGGGAGCGAGCCTGCTCGCGATAGCGGTGTGTCAGTCAATATCAGTACTGACTGGCCTGACGCTATCGCGAGCAGGCTCGCTCCCACAAGGGATTGCTGGCGAACGCGGATTTTGCGATCAGCCGGGAACATTGTGGGAGCGGGCTTGCTCGCGAAGACAGAGTTTCAGTCAGAACTCTGTAGCTGACACACCGCCTTCGCGAGCAAGCCCGCTCCCACAGGGATTTATGGGTGTTCGAAATTGATTACATGACGTATCAACTCAAGTACCGGAAGCCTTATTTATCAAACCCTGGCGCATCAATACCCTGAGCTCAACCACCGCCAACACAGGCGCACCGGTTCAACTCAATGTGATCAGGAGTCAATCATGAGCCTCAACAAAACCGTCATCATCACCGGCGCTTCCAGCGGTATCGGCCTGGGCTTGGTCAAGGCATTCCTCGCTCGAGGCTACAACGTGGTGGGCAACGCCCGCTCCCCGTCCGGCCTGGACGCCGCCGCCGCCGAGCTTGGTCACCCGGCCGGTTTCCTCGGCGTGGCTGGCGACATCTCCGACCCGGCCACCTCAACCGCCCTCATTAGCCAAGCCGTCGAGGCGTTCGGCGCCGTTGACGGGTTGGTGAACAATGCCGGGTTCTTCCTGCCTAAACCCTTCGTCGAATACAGCCCCCAGGACCTGGACGCGCTGCTGGACACCAACCTCAAGGGGCTCGTCTTTGCCAGCCAGGCCGCTGCCGCGCACATGATCGGGCGCCAGCAAGGCTTCATCATCAACATCTCAGCTGCCGTGGCCCTGCAACCGAACATCCAGGTGCCGGCCGCGCTGCCGGTGCTGATCAAGGGCGGTGTCAACCAGATGACCCGCGCCCTGGCCCTGGAACTGTCGCCCCACAACATCAAGGTCAACGCGGTTGCTCCTGGCATTATTGACACGCCGATGCACGACCCGGCGCACCGCGACTTCCTCAACCACCTGGCCCCGGCCGGTCGTGTGGGCACCATCGAGGAAATTGCCGAGGCCGTGTTGTACCTGGCGGGTGCTGATTTCACGACCGGCGCGATACTGCCGGTGGACGGCGGGATGAGCACAGGCAAGTGGTAAATAGGCAAGTGGCAAAAAACAAAAACCCCGGAGGCCAGGCCTTCGGGGTTTTCGTGACGCAACGGATTCAGAGCGTGTAGGAGATACCAGCCTGCACGGTTCGCGGTGCGCCTGGATAGGCGTAGACGCCACCGAATGCACCTTCTTCGTAGTCGGCGTCAAACAGGTTCTTCAGGTCCAGGTTGAGGCGGATCCGCTCATTGACCTTGTAGTAGCCGAGCAGGTCGACGACGGTGTAGTTGTCCATGGTAAAGGTGCTGGCCGCCGTATTGCCGGCCCGCTCATCGACGTACTTGGCGCCCAGGCCCAGGCCGAGGCCCTTGAGGCCGCCGTCCTGGAACTCGTAGACGTTCAACAGGCTGAAGGAGTTCTTGGGCACGTTGAGCAAGCGGGTGCCGGACGGGATATTGATGTCCTTGGTCACTTCGGCATCCACATACGCATAACCGCCGATCACGCGCCATTCCGGCGTCAGGTTGCCCGCCACGTTCAGGTCAAAGCCACGGCTGCGCACTTCCCCGGCGGCCACGTTGAAGGTGGGATCCAACGGGTCGGGCGTGAGCACATTGCGCTTTTCAATCTGGTAGATCGCCGCGTCGACGCTCAACTGACGATCCAGGGCTTCCCACTTGACACCCATTTCGTAGGACTTGCCCTCTTCCGGCTTGAATCCCTCACCCTGCCCCTGGCGACTCGCTCCGGTGTTGGGTTTGAACGAGCGGGCGGTATTGGCATAGACAGCCACGGTATCGGTCAGATCGTAGATCACCCCCAGGCGTGGAGTGACGGCATTTTCAGTCTTGTCCCAGTTACGGCTACCGGGCCGAGCCTGAGGGACGAAGGATTCGTACTCATGCTCGAAATGCTCGAAACGCGCCCCTGCCAACACCTTCAAACGCTCAGTCAACGCCACCTGATCCTGGACGAACATACCAAACGTCTTGAGATTTTCCTGGTCATTGGTAGGCGTGCGCGTCAATGCCGGGCGTGGCTGGCCATGCACCGGATCGAAGATATCGATCGGGTAGGCACCTGTGCCGCCAGCGGAACGCCGGATGATCGACTGGTAATCGTAGTCTTCATACTCGATCCCCGTCAGCAACGTATGCTCGAACCCGCCAGTAGAAAAATGCCCAGTAAGGTTGAGTTGGGTGTCCCGGTCGGTCCATTCCAGCTTGCGGTAGTTGAAGTTACGACCCAGAGTGCGCCCATCTGGACCGATGCCGTTGCCTTCCACCGCGTTGCCCTGCAAGGTGCCGTCGAGCCACTGGGTGCCGCCGGCCAGGGTCCAATCGTCGTTGAGCATGTGCTCGAAACGCACCTGCAGCATGTTGTTGTCGTTGTGCAGCTTGCCCACGTCTTTCTCGCCGAAGAACGTATCCCGCGACGCGGTGCCACGTTGGCCGGCGTAATGGGTCAGGCCACGGTCCAGCGGCGCATTGTTGCGCATGAAATCGCCTTCGAAGGTCAAGCGCGTGGTGTCGTTGACCTGCCAGCTCACCACCGGCGCGATGCCGTAACGCTCGGTCTCGACGTGGTCGCGGAACGTATCGCCGCCCTCACCCACCACGTTCAAGCGATAAGCCAGGCGCCCTTCTTCGTCCAACGGACCGGACGCATCGAGCGTGCCGCGACGCATCCCCTGGTCGCTGACCTGGCTGCCCAGGGTCACCGTGCGCTCGGCCAACGGCTGCTTGGACACCACGTTGAAGGTACCGCCCGGGTCGCCACGGCCATAGAGCATGGTAGCCGGGCCACGCAGGACTTCCAGGCGTTCGATGGTGTTGGCGTCCGGCATGTTCGGGTAGCCACGGTTGATCGGGAAACCGTTGCGGTAGAACTCGCCGGTGGTGAAACCGCGGACGGTGAAGGTGGTCAGGCCCTGGCCGCCGAAGTTGTTCGCCCGGCCTACGCCGCCGGCGTAATCGAGGGCGTCTTGCAGGCGCGTGGCACTGAGGTCTTCAACGACATCGCGGGAAACGACGGAAATGGATTGCGGGGTTTCATGGATCGCCGTGTCGGTACGGGTCGCACTGGCCGAACGAGTGGCGTGATAGCCCTTCACCGGGCCCTGCGCCGTTTCATAGTCTGGATTGCCGACGATATCGGTGGCTTGCAACTCCAGGGAGGCCGGCTTGGCAGGGATCGGCTCTTCGGCCCAGGTGGGAATGGAATAAGCTTGGAGCACACACAGTGAAACGAGAATCCGACGCATCGATGCACAATCCTAATGGAAAAAAGCCTCCACATCGGGAGGCTGACAAGAATGTGTCGCGAAAGATACAGTAACTCATTGTTGTTTGATATCTATTCCCATTAACACCCATGTTTTTTGTGACCGGTCAGTCCGTCATCGCGAGCAAGCTCGCTCCCACAGGGGGTTGTGGTGCACATGAGCTCCGTGTCACCGAAAATCCACTGTGGGAGCGAGCTTGCTCGCGATGGCGCCGGATCAATCTGCCCAAACCCTCCTGCCCCACCGCAATCGACTCCTCCTCGACACGCTGGAAAAACCTCTGCGCACGTACATCCTGGGTATAAGCCACATTCAACCGCAGCCAATCACACACCTCCCCTTGCGGCAGGAACGTCGAGCCTTGGGACAGTTGGATCTGCAGCTCCCGGGCGATCTGCTGCACCCGCTGCGCCGCCAGGCAGCGCGGCCTGGCCCAGATGAACAGGCCCCCCATCGGCTCGGCAAAGATCTCCCAGTGGGCCGGGTCCAGTTGGCGCAGCGTACTTGCCATCTGCTTGTTCAGGCGCTGGCGCAAGCGCTGGATCAGCTTGCGGTAGGCACCGTTGGCCAGCAACGTCGCCACTACGTTTTCCGCCAGCAATGAACAACCGATACCGGTCACCATCTTGACCTCGGCCAGGCGCTGGATGATGTCGGGCTGGGCCACCACGTAACCGATGCGCAGCGAGCTGGACAGCGTCTTGGAAAAGCTCGCCAGGTAGATCACCCGCTCCAGTGCGTCCAGGGAAGACAGGCGCGACGTCGGGCCATTCTGGAAGTCGGCGTAGATGTCGTCCTCGATGAGGCGAAAGTCATGGGCCGTCGCCAGTTGCAGCAAGCGGTAGGCCACGCTCGGCGCCAGGCTGGTGCCGGTGGGGTTCTGGTACATGCTGTTGATGAAGAAGTACGAAGGTTTGTGCTCGCCGAGTAGCTCTTCCAGGCGGGCGATGTCCGGGCCTTGGGCGGTTCTCGGCACGGCCACGGTCTTCACTCCGTGCAATTTCAGCAAATTGAACAGGTTGTAGTAGCCGGGGCTTTCCACCAGCACCAGGTCACCGGGCTTGAGCAGGGTTCGCACCAGCAGGTCGAGGCCCTGGCTGGCGCCTTGGGTGGTGATGATCTGTGTCGGGTCGACGTGGATGTCGATCAGACCCAGGCGTTTTTGCAGGTGCAGGCGCAGATGAGGCGAACCCAACGGGGTGCTGTAGTTGAACAATGCGTGGTTGTCGCTGCGCACCACTTGGCGGATCGCCTGGCCCAGGTCGGCGTCGTCGCGCCAGGCGTCAGGCAGCCAACCGCAACCGAGCTTGAGCTGGGTCGATTCATTGTCGAACAACTGCCACGACGGGTTATCCGTATCAGGTGGCGGTTGCACCGGCCGGGCCAACTGTTGCGCGACAAAAAAGCCCGCGCCATGCCGAGACTCCAGCACCCCGCTGGCCACCAGTTGATCATAGGCCTTGATCACGCTCGACAGGCTCAGGCTATTTTCCCGAGCCAGTTGGCGAATCGACGGCATTCGTGCGCCGGGGCGAATGCCATGGGCGTCGATCCAACCCGTGAGGTGCGTCACGAGCTGGCGGATCACCGGCTCGGCAACGTTGCGATCAATCTTCAGGTCCACGGTGGGCACTCTTGGTCAAGTGTTCTCGATTTTCCGGAAAACAGTTAAACACAAATGGCTGGCGGCTGTTCCTTGTTTGCGTTGTGCCCGGCAGTGATAGTCCCCGGGACTTCATGCACACCCTTTAAGGAACACCTTTGAACCCATCGCATCGACATTCCTGGGGACTGGCCTTCGGTCTTTGCCTGATCACCCTCGCGGTCAACCTGCAGGCGCCGCTGTACACCACCTATGCGCAGTTGTCCGGCTACGGCGCCGGGGCCACGGCGGTGGCGTTTTCCGGTTATGTGCTGGGCGTGCTCCCGGTGCTGCTGGCGTTCGGTGGGCTGGCGGACCGGGTGGGCCGCAAACCGTTGATCCTGGTCGCCCTCGGGCTGTCGATGCTGGCGACGCTGGTGACCATCCTCTGGCCGAACCTGGTGGCGCCGGGCGTGGCGCGCCTGATGAGGGGGGTCGGCACCGGGCTGGCTTCGGCTACGTCGACCGCCTATATGGCCGAGCTCATGGCAACCAGCGATACCCGCGCACCCGCCAACCGGGTGACCGCCAGCACTTCCCTGGGCTTTGGCCTGGGGGCAGCGTTGACCAGCCTGTTCCTGTTCGTCCATCACAGCGCCACGCCTGGCAGCTTCTGGTTGCAGCTCACGTTGGCCGCCCTGGCGATCGTCGTGGTCTGGCGGCTCCCGGACCCGGCGCTGAAAATCAAAGACGCGCCGCTGCTGCGCCTGCCGTTGTTTCCCGCTGGCAGCCTGCCCTACAGTTTTTCAATGCTGTTGGCCTGGGCGACGTCGGGCCTGGTCATCGCCCTATTGCCGTCCGTGCTGGCGACCCACGATTTGCAGCGCTGGTCTGGCCTGTCGACCTTCTCGGTCATCAGTTGCGGCTTGCTCTTCCAGCCTTGGGTGCGCCGCCTGCAACCCGCCAGGGCCACGTGCCTGGGCCTGTTGATCCTGCCCGCGAGCTACGCGCTGCTGGCCTGGGGCGCGAGCGTCGGCTCACTATTCGCCGTGTTGCTGGGGGCATTGGGGGCCAGCAGCGCCTGCTACGGTTTCCTGTACCTGGGCGGGCTGTCGGCCATTACGGCCATGGCTGGGGCGGAAAAGGCCCGGGTCAGTGCCGGGTTCTTCCTGTTCGCCTATGTCGGGTTCAGCATTCCGGTGGTGGTGACCGGGTTGCTGGCTGACGCTTTCGGCGCTGACGTGGCGTTGATCGTGTTTGGCCTGGCGTTGTTGGCGGGGGCGGTTGTCACGGGATGGCGCATCGTCCGAACGCAGGCTTATGTTGCCCACCTGTCCCATGGCTAAACATAAAACCTTTGTGGCGAGGGAGCTTGCTCCCGCTCGATTGCGCAGCAATCGCAAAATCTCGGGTCTGCTGCGCAGCCCAGCGGGAGCAAGCGCCCTCGCCACAGAGTCCACTTTATACCCGGTACAAACAGGGCTGGCTGACGCCGCCCCGGGACACTCGGTCCGGCAAAGTCGTATACCATATCCCCACCTAAGCCGAACGACCCGCTGCCGTGACTTTATCCAAGTTCAACCTGCCTGACCTGGGCAACACCCCGTCCACCTCGGAAATCATCACCCGCCACCTGCGCGATGCCATCGTGGCCGGGCATTTTGCCGAGGACGAGCCGATTCGCCAGGATGACATCGCCCGGCAGTTCAACGTCAGCAAGATTCCCGTGCGCGAAGCCCTCAAGCGTCTCGAGGCCGAGGGCCTGGTGATGTTCCAGCGCAATCGCGGGGCGATGGTGACACGCATTTCCGAGGCGGAGTTGGCGCAGATGTTCGAAGTGCGCATGCTCCTGGAAGACAAAGTCCTGCGCCTGGCGATTCCCAACATGACCGAAGACACCTTCGCCCGCGCCGAAAGCATCTGCCAGGAGTTCATCGGTGAAGACGACGTCGGGCGCTGGGCCGAACTGAACTGGCAACTGCATGCCTGCCTCTACGAGCCAGCGCAACGGCCCTTCATGGTGAACCTGATCCGCTCGGTGCACGACAAGCTGGAGCGGTACTTGCGCATGCAGATGAGCCTGTCGGCCGGTAAGGACCGTGCCGATCATGAGCACCGGGAAATCATCAAGGCCTGCCGCGCCGGTGATGTCGAACGGGCCGTGGCGCTGCTGGACGAGCACATCGCCGGGGTCTGCGAAACCTTGTTAAAGTTCCTGCCTTCCAGCCATTGATACATTGGTACTGTGCCGATTTCGTCATCGGCGATAGTTAAAACCCTCAAGCCGTCATCCCCTGGCGCGGGCCACGCTTACCGTCACTCATCTGAACGGACGTGGCCCTCCCATGAAACGCATCACCGTGATCGATTCCCATACGGGCGGCGAACCGACCCGCCTGGTCACCGACGGTTTTCCTGACCTGGGCCAGGGCACCATGGCCGAGCGCAAGCAACGCCTGGCCACGGAGTTCGACACCTGGCGCAGCGCCTGCGTGCTCGAACCCCGGGGCAGCGATGTGCTGGTGGGGGCGCTGCTCTGTGAGCCGGTGGACCCGAGCGCCTGTGCCGGCGTGATCTTTTTCAACAACAGCGGCTACCTGGGCATGTGCGGCCACGGCACCATCGGCCTGGTGGCGTCCCTGGCCCACCTGGGCAGGATCGGCCCCGGCGTGCACAACATCGAAACCCCGGTGGGCACGGTACAGGCGACCTTGCACGAAGACCGCTCGGTCAGCGTGCGCAACGTGCCGGCCTACCGTTACCGCCAGGCGCTGGCCCTGGAGGTGCCCGGCATCGGCCCGGTGGTGGGCGACGTGGCCTGGGGCGGCAACTGGGTTTTCCTGATCGCCGAGCATGGCCAGCGTGTCGCCGGCGATAACCTCGCCGCGTTGCCCGCCTACACCTACGCCGTGCAGCAAGCCTTGGAGCAGCAGGGTGTTCGCGGTGAGGATGGCGGCCTGATCGACCACATCGAACTGTTCGCCGACGACCCGCAAGCGGACAGCCGCAACTTCGTGCTCTGCCCGGGCAAGGCCTATGACCGCTCCCCGTGCGGCACCGGCACCAGCGCCAAACTGGCGTGCCTGGCCGCCGATGGAAAACTGCAACCCGGGCAGATCTGGCGCCAGGCCAGCGTCATTGGCAGCGAGTTCGAAGGCTCCTACGAACAGGCGGGCGAGCGCATCGTGCCGACCATTCGCGGTCGCGCCTACATCAGCGCCGAAACCACCCTCATCATCGAAGCGGATGACCCGTTCGCCTGGGGCATTCGTCTGTGAGCGAGGGCCATGTCGCCGACGTGATCATCATCGGTGCGGGCATTATCGGTGCGGCCTGCGCCCAGGCATTGGCCCGACGTAGCGTCAACGTGCTGGTGCTGGACGCCGGTTGGCACGGCGCCACGGCGGCTGGCATGGGGCATTTGTTGGTGCTGGATGACAACCCGGCGGAACTGGCCCTCAGCCAATACTCCCTGCAACGCTGGCGCGAACTGGCGCCAGCCCTGCCCGCCGATTGTGCCTGGCGCAATAACGGCACCTTGTGGCTGGCGACCAATGCCGAGGAAATGGCGGTGGCCCACAGCAAATACCTGAACCTGCTGGCCCATGGCGAAGCCTGTGAGCTGATCGGCCGCGCCGCCCTGCATCAGCGCGAACCCGAACTGCGCCCAGGGCTGGAAGGCGGGTTGCTGATCAAGGGCGACGGCATCCTCTACGCCCCGGCCGCCGCTCGCTGGATGTTGGACGCGCCCAGGATTCGCCAGCAGCGGGCACACGTCAGCGAAGTCGACGGGACTCGCGTGCGCCTCGACGACGGGCGTTGGTTGAGCGCCGATGCGGTGGTGCTCGCCAATGGTATCCAAGCCACCGAGTTGTGCCCGGAACTGCCCATCGAACCGAAGAAGGGCCACCTGCTGATCACCGATCGCTACCCCGCCACCGTCACTCACACCCTGGTGGAGCTGGGCTACGTCACCAGCGCCCACAACGCGAGCGGGCCGTCGGTGGCATGCAATATCCAGCCACGCCCGACCGGGCAATTATTCATCGGCGCCTCGCGACAGTTCGGCACCGTCGACCCGCAGGTGGAAGGCTGGATGCTGGCGAAGATGCTCAAGCGCGCCGTCGACTACATGCCTGGGTTGGCGCATCTGAACGGCATCCGGGCCTGGCCCGGTTTTCGCGCGGCGAGCCCCGACGGCTTGCCCCTGGTGGGCCAACATCCGCAGCGCAAGGGGCTGTGGCTGGCAGTCGGTCACGAAGGCCTGGGCGTCACCACCGCGCCGGCGACCGCCGACCTGCTGGTGGCGCAGTTGTTCGACGAAACCTCGCCACTGGCCGCGCAACCTTACCTGCCGCAGCGTTTCCTCGGAGAACCGGCCCATGCCTGAAGCCCGACATACTTCCCCCGTTTGCTCCGGGAATTGGGTCAACCCTGTGGCGAGGGAGCTTGCTCCCGCTGGGGCGCGAAGCGGCCCTGTTTTGGGACTGCTGCGCAGCCCAGCGGGAGCAAGCTCCCTCGCCACGGTTTTTGGGTGCGCTCACGACATTCGCTTAGCCAAGGAGGATTGGACCCATGCCTGAAGTGTTCCTGGATGGCCGCCCGCTGTCAGTCGCCAACGGCACCAGCGTCGCGGCGGCATTGGCGTTGGGCGCGGACGGTTGCAGTCGCACCTCGGTCAGCGGCCAGCGTCGAGCGCCGTTGTGCGGCATGGGCATCTGTCAGGAATGTCGGGTGCTGATCGATGGCCGGCGCCGCCTGGCCTGCCAGACCCTGTGCCTCGATGGCATGCAGGTGCAGACCCGACCATGAACGAAGCCACCGACCTGCTGATCATCGGCGCCGGCCCCGCCGGCATGGCTGCCGCCCTCGCCGCGGCCAGCAGCGGCGCGCACATCGTGTTGCTGGATGACAACCCACTGCCCGGCGGGCAGATCTGGCGCGACGGTCCCCAGGCCAACCTGCCCAGCGCAGCCCGGCACCTGCGCGATCAACTGCGAAACTGTGCCAACGTCCGCTGCCATGCCGGCACTCGCGTAATCGCCTGCGCGGCGGATAAAACCTTACTGGTGGAAGATACCGAGCGAGGCTGGCAGATCCGCTACGAACGCTTGATCCTCTGCACCGGCGCCCGTGAGTTGCTGCTGCCGTTTCCCGGCTGGACCCTGCCCGGCGTGACCGGCGCTGGCGGGTTGCAGGCGCTGGTCAAAGGCGGCTTGCCGGTGCGCGGCGAACGGCTGGTCATCGCTGGCAGCGGCCCCTTGCTGTTGGCCAGCGCCGCCACGGCAAAACACCAGGGCGCACAGGTGCTGCGCATCGCCGAGCAAGCCAGCTTCGGCGCCGTGGCCGGTTTCGCCGGGCAACTGCCGCGCTGGCCGGGGAAGTTTTTCCAATCGTTCAGTTTGTTCGACTCGCACTACCGAACCGACACCCACGTGGTGGAGGCGCTCGGTCGAGAACGGCTCGAGGGCGTGCGTCTGCAACAGCAAGGCCAGACGATTGAACTGGCCTGCGACCGGCTCGCCTGTGGCTTCGGGCTCATTCCCAATACCCAGTTGGGCCAGGCCCTGGGCTGCGCGGTTGAAGGCCAGGCGTTGGTGGTTGACGCCTGGCAAGCGACCACGCGCCATGAACATTACGCCGCCGGGGAATGCACCGGTTTCGGCGGCAGCGAACTGGCATTAGTGGAAGGCGCCATTGCCGGCCATGCCGCCGTCGGCAATAGCGCAGCCGCCCAGCAGCTATGGCCTCGCCGCGCGCGTTGGCAAGGTTTCGCCCGGGCCTTGAACACGGCCTTCGCCCTCGATCCACGGCTCAAGTCCCTGGCCCGCGACGACACCCTGGTTTGCCGCTGTGAAGACGTGCCTTATGGCGAACTGGTCGGCCACGAAAACTGGCGCGAAGCGAAACTGGCCAGCCGCTGCGGCATGGGCGCCTGCCAAGGCCGAGTGTGCGGTGCTGCACTGGAACACCTGTTCGGCTGGACACCACCGGCACCACGCCCGCCCTTCAGCCCGGCGCGGATCGAGACCCTGCTGGAGCTGGAAGAAACCCCACCCAGCTGATCCCACACAGACTCTTCTGTGGGAGCGGGCTTGCTCGCGAATGCGTCGGCCCAGGGCACTGGACCACCGCGTTAGCCCGCCCGCCCGCGCCGCCCGGCCAGAGCGTGGGGCGAGGCG
>NZ_JABAEE010000023.1:33384-59008 GCF_023701885.1 Pseudomonas sp. CG7
CTCCAGCCCACACCAACCCGCCTCGGGCCGCGGCCTCCCGCGCGAAGCCGCCGGCCCAACCCCATTACATCCTAACTCACCCACCGCTTTCGCGAGCAAGCCCGCTCCCACAGTAGAACGCGTGGACCTGGACTTCCTGCCTCGATGACTTTGCCCCTATGATCCCTGAGTCCCCTCAGGAATCTGGCGCCATCTACCCCTCGCTCACCTCCCTCGCCCCCTGCGACCTCGACACCCTGTTGCGCAGCCTGCAGCCCATCGCCCCGCTGCTGGACACCCTCGCCGACGTGGTGTTTTTCATCAAGGACCGGCAGGCCCGCTACGCCTTCGTCAACCAGACCCTGGCCCGGCGCTGCGGTTTCAAACACAGTGGCGGCCTGCTCGGTCTCACTGCCGAGCAGGTGTTTCCCGAGCGCTTCGGCCCGCTGTACACCGAACAGGATCGCCGGGTGCTGGCCAGCGGGCGGGAGTTGGCCGACCAGCTCGAACTGCATTTGTATTACGGCAACCAACCGGTTTGGTGCCTGACCCACAAGCTCGCCCTGCACGACCCAAGCGGCCAGATCGTCGGCCTGGCCGGCATTTCCCGCGACCTGCAACTGCCGCAATCGAGCCGCCCGGCGTTTCACAAACTGGCGGCGGTGGACGCCTATATCAAGCAGCACTTCGCCCGCCCCATCAGCCTCGCCGAGCTGACCGCCATTGCTGAATTGTCGGTGGCGCAGTTGGAGCGGCACTGCAAGCGCATCTTCCAACTCACGCCACGGCAGATGATTCACAAGGCACGCCTGGAGGAAGCCTCGCGGCTGTTACTCGACCAAGACCTGCCGATCACCGAGATCGCCCTGCGCTGCGGCTACACCGACCACAGCGCCTTCAGCCGCCAGTTCCGGGCCCTGACCAGCCTGTCGCCGAGCCAATACCGTGAGAGTCAGCGCTGATCGTGTTCCCTGATGGGGCGTCGGCTCCCATGGCTGCTCCCATCTGTAACACCCCAAGCCAACGTAGCAACTTGCCCTGACGCGCCACCGCTCGGCGAAAACACCTCTAGATCAACCCTCCAATGCCATTACGGCGCCTCAGGTCAAAACAGGCATGCTGATTGCTTATCTAATATCGTATACGAAATCCTCAATACGATATCTCACCGCATTTATTCGACAGCGAGGCATTTATGAAAAACCCTGCATTGGCCGTAGCCCTCAGCGTTGTCCTTACCCCGCTTTTCATGGCCCCCGCCCACGCCGACAAGCTCGACGACATCATCGGCTCAGGCAAGCTACGTTGCGCCGTGACCCTGGACTTCCCACCCATGGGCTTTCGCGATGAAAGCAACAAACCGGCGGGGTTCGCCGTGGATTATAGCCACGACCTGGCGAAGGTCCTCGGTGTCGACGCCGAAGTGGTGGAAACCCCGTGCTCCGACCGCATCCCCGCGCTGCTGTCCGGCCGCGCCGATGTCATCGTCGCCTCCCCCTCCGACACCTTGGAGCGGGCCAAGACCGTCGGCCTGACGGTGCCCTACTTCGCGTTCCAGATGGTGGTGCTGACCCGCGACGCCACCGGTATCAACAGCTACGCCGACCTCAAGGGCAAGAAACTCGGCAACACCAGCAGTACCTACGAAGCCATCGCCTTGGAAAAGGACCAGAAGAGCTGGGGCAGCGGCAGCTTCCGCGCCTATCAATCGCAGAACGACACCCTGCTGGCCGTCGCCCAGGGACACATCGATGCCACCGTGGTGACCAACACCGTCGCTGCCGCGACCCTCAAGTCGGGCAAATACAAGGGCTTGAAGATTGCCGGTGACGCCCCCTACGTCATCGACTACGTGTCCCTCGGCGCCAAGCGCAGCGAGTACGGCCTGCTCAACTACCTCAACCTCTTCGTCAACCAGCAGGTGCGCACGGGTCGTTACAACGAGCTGTTCGTCAAATGGGTCGGCACCGACATCCCGCCGGCCAACCTGACCGTTCCCCAGGTCTACTACTGAGGATTGGCCCATGCCAAGCACGCCTGTCCGTGTGAAAGGCCGCAGCCTGGTGGAGGGTGCCGCCCAGGGCGCCCTGCTGTTCGCCGAGGTGGGCCTGAGTTTCTGGGGCGGGGTCGATCCGGCCAGTGGCGAGGTCATCGACCGCCACCACCCCTTGAGCGGCGAGCGCCTGGCCGGGCGCGTCTTGGCGATTCCCAGCGGACGCGGCTCCTGCACCGGCAGCAGCGTCTTGATGGAACTGATCAGCAACGGTCACGCACCCGCGGCCCTGGTGTTGGCCGAAGCCGATGAAATCCTGACCCTGGGCGTGCTGGTGGCGCAGGTGATTTTCCAGCGGTCCCTGCCGGTGTTGTGCGTGGGACACGAGGCCTTCAATGGGCTGCGTGGCCAGGGTTTTGTCCGCCTCGAAGGCGATGTCCTGACCCTCACCGGGCGCCGCCCGAACGACGGTTGGCAAGGTTCGCAAGCACCGTCGGCGTCGCCCATTTTCTCGACCCTGGACCTGAGCGAACAGGACCGGGCATTGCTCGACGGTACCCACGGCAAGGCGGCCCAAGTGGCGATGCACATCGTGCTGCGCATGGCCGAGATCCAGGGCGCCACGCAGTTGCGGGACGTGACCCAGGCCCACATCGACGGTTGCATCTACACCGGCCCGGCCAGCCTGCGCTTTGCCGAACAACTGGTGCAGTGGGGGGCGCAGGTTCGCGTCCCCACCACCCTCAATGCCATTTCCGTGGACCAGCGTCGCTGGCGGGAACTGGGCGTCGATCCAGCCCTGGGCGAACCGGCCAGTGCCTTGGGCGATGCCTACATGGCGATGGGCGCGCAACTGAGTTTTACCTGCGCGCCCTACCTGCTGGAGACCGCGCCAAAGGCCGGCGAACAAATCGTCTGGGCCGAGTCCAACGCGGTGGTCTACGCCAACAGCGTGCTGGGTGCGCGCACGCAGAAGTACCCGGACTTCCTCGACATTTGCATCGCCCTGTGCGGACGGGCACCGTTGATCGGCTGCCATCTCGACGACTCGCGCAAGGCCCAACTGATTGTCGACGTGCCGACGCTGGGTCAGGTCGATGACAGTTTCTATCCGCTGCTGGGCTATCACATCGGCAGCCTGGCGGGCCGACGCATTCCACTGATACGTGGGTTGGAACACGCCGCGCCCACCCTGGACGATCTCAAGGCCTTCGGTGCCGCGTTCGCCACCACCAGCGCCGCACCGTTGTTCCACATCGCCGGGGTCACCCCGGAAGCCCTCGACCCTGCCGATGCCCTGGAGAAGGACGTTGCCTTGCTGCAGGAAAGCGTCGATGCCGCAAGCCTGCTTGCCAGTTGGCGCGAGCTCAACAGCGCCCGGGACAATTGGGTGGACGTGGTGTCCCTGGGCAATCCGCATTTCTCCCTCAGCGAATTCGCCGCCCTCGCAACGTTGTGTGCGGGCCGGATCAAGCATCCGTATGTGGTGCTGGCCATCACCTGCGGCCGAGCAGTGCTGGAACAAGCGCGCAAAGCCGGATACCTGACCGCCATCGAAGCCTTCGGCGCGGTGCTGGTGACCGACACCTGCTGGTGCATGTTGGGTGAGCCGGTGATCCCGCCCCACGCCACCACGTTGATGACCCACTCCGGCAAATACGCCCATTACGCACCGGGCCTGGTCGGTCGCGGGGTGCACTTTGCCGCCCTCGCCGACTGCGTCGAGGCCGCCTGCACTGCCGCGACCCACGGCCAGCCGCCGACGTGGCTGCAACCCACTGCCCGCACGGGAAGTCCGACCCATGTTTGACTACAGCTTCCAATGGCGCCCGGCCTTGCGCGCGCTGCCCGACATGCTCGCCGGGGCCTGGGTGACCTTCGAGACCGCCGCGCTGTCGATGATTTTCGGCGTGCTGATCGCCCTGGTGCTGACGGTGATGCGCCAGGCCCCGAATCGCCTGCTGCGGGGCGTGGGCAATGGCTGGGTGTCCATCGCTCGCAACACGCCCTCGCTGTTCCAGATCTACATCCTATATTTCGGCCTCGGCTCCCTCGGGCTGCACGTCAGTTCCTGGCTGGCCTTGCTGGCCGGAATCACCTTCAACAACGCCGGCTACCTGGCGGAAAACTTTCGCGGTGGCCTCAAGGCCGTGCCCGGTACGCAAATGCGCGCCGCCCGCTCCTTGGGAATGAGCGCCTTCCAGGCCTACCGGATGATCATCGTCCCGCAATTGTTGCGCATCGTCTTCTACCCGCTGACCAACCAGATGGTCTGGGCGGTGCTGATGACGTCCCTGGGGGTGGTGGTCGGCCTGAACAACGACCTCACCGGCGTGACCCAGGAATACAACGTCAAGACCTTCCGCACCTTCGAATACTTCGCCCTCGCGGCGCTGCTGTATTACCTGATCGCCAAGCTGATCGTCGGGTTGGCCCGGCTGTTGTCCTGGCGGCTGTTCCGTTATTGAGGGCGGGTCATGTTTTCTACAAGCCTTACCGTTAACGACGTGTTGTATCTGCTTGAGGGGGCCTGGGTCACCGTGCAATTGACCGCGTGGTCGATCCTGCTGGGCACCTTCGCCGGGTTGCTGTTCGGCCTGCTGCGGGCACTGTTGCCGCGAGCCAGCCTGCCGCTGGCCTGGCTGCTGGACGTGTTTCGCAGCGTGCCGCTGCTGATCCAGCTCGTGCTGATCAACTCCCTCAAGAGCATCGTCGGCCTGAACCTCAGCGCGTTTGCCGTCGGTTGCATCGTGCTCGGGGTCTACGCCGCCGCGTACTTCACCGAGATCGTCCGCGGAGGCGTGCTGGCGGTGCCGTTGAGCACCCGCCGGGCCAGCCGGTCGCTGGGCCTGAGCTATGGGCAGGACCTGCGGCTCATCGTCCTGCCGATTGCCACGCGGGTGGCGTTTCCCGGCTGGCTGAACCTCGTGCTCGGTGTGATGAAGGACACTGCCCTGGTGATGTGGATCGGTATCGTCGAATTGCTGCGGGCCTCGCAAACCATCGTCACGCGCATTCAGGAACCCCTGCTGGTGCTGTGCATCGCGGGCCTCATTTACTACGTCATGAGCCTGGTGGTCGCCCGCCTCGGCGCACGCCTGGAAAGAAGGTGGCAGGAAAATGATTGAGATCGAAAACGTGCACAAGTCCTTCGGTGACCTGGAAGTGGTCAAGGGTGTGAGCCTGACCGTGGACAAGGGTGAAGTGGTGTCGATCATCGGCGGTTCCGGCTCTGGCAAGTCGACCCTGCTGATGTGCATCAACGGCCTGGAGCCGATCCAGAAAGGCAGCATCCGCGTGGACGGCATCGAGGTCCATGACCGCGCCACCGACCTCAATCGCTTGCGGCAAAAGATCGGCATCGTCTTCCAGCAATGGAACGCCTTTCCCCACCTCACCGTGCTGGAAAACGTGATGCTGGCGCCGCGCAAGGTGTTGGGCAAAAGCAAGCAGGACGCCGAGGCCCTGGCGGTGAAACAGCTTGAGCACGTGGGCCTGGGGGACAAACTCAAGGCTTTCCCCGGCAAGCTTTCCGGCGGCCAGCAACAGCGCATGGCCATCGCCCGGGCATTGGCGATGTCGCCGGACTACATGCTCTTCGACGAAGCCACCTCGGCGCTGGATCCGCAACTGGTGGGCGAAGTGCTGGACACCATGCGCATGCTCGCCGAGGACGGCATGACCATGGTGCTGGTGACCCACGAGATCCGCTTCGCCCGGGACGTGTCCGACCGCGTGGCGTTCTTTTGCAATGGCCGGGTCCATGAGATCGGGCCGCCGGACCAGGTGATTGGTAATCCGGTGCAGCCGGAGACGGCTGCGTTTCTCAAGTCGGTGAAATAGCCGATGGCCCTTTTGCGAGCAGGCTCGCTCCCACATGGGTTTTGTGTATGCCACCTCTCCCATGGGAATGGCCTGCTATCAGTGTCCACCACAGAACCCTGTGGGAGCGAGCTTGCTCGCGATGAGGCCCGACCAGACAACACAAGGATTTGATCCATGCGCTCATCCAGAATCATCCATGTCATCAGCTGCCACGCCGAAGGCGAAGTCGGCGATGTAATCGTCGGCGGCGTCGCGCCGCCCCCCGGTGCCACGGTGTGGGAGCAGTCACGCTGGATCGCCCAGGACCAGACCCTGCGCAATTTCGTCCTCAACGAGCCCCGCGGCGGGGTGTTCCGCCACGTTAACCTGCTGGTGCCGGCCAAGGACCCGCGAGCGCAAATGGCCTGGATCATCATGGAACCGGCCGACACGCCGCCGATGTCCGGCTCCAACTCGCTGTGCGTCGCCACCGTGTTGCTGGACAGCGGCATCCTGCCAATGACCGAACCCCAGACCCGCCTGGTGCTGGAAGCCCCAGGCGGCCTGATCGAAGCCGTGGCCGACTGCCGCGACGGCAAGGTGCAACGGGTCGAGATCAAGAACGTACCCTCCTTTGCCGACCGCCTCGATGCCTGGATCGAAGTCGAGGGACTGGGTTCGTTGCAGGTGGACACCGCCTACGGCGGCGACAGCTTTGTCATCGTCGATGCCCAGCGCCTGGGTTTTGCCATTCGCCCCGATGAAGCCGCCGAGCTGGTGGCCGTGGGCTTGAAGATCACCCGCGCCGCCAATGAACAACTGGGCTTCGTGCACCCGCTGAACCCCGACTGGTCGCACATCTCGTTCTGCCAGAGCGCCGCACCCATTGTCCGGGAGGACGGCATCGCCACGGGCGCCAACGCCGGGGTGATCCAGCCCGGCAAGATCGACCGCTCCCCCACCGGCACCGGCTGCTCGGCGCGCATGGCGGTGTTGCAGGCCAAGGGCTTGATGCAGGTAGGCGAGCGTTTTATCGGCCGTTCGATCATCGGTTCCGAATTCCATTGCCGCATCGACTCACTGACCGAGGTGGCCGGACGCCCGGCGATTTACCCGTGCATCGCCGGACGAGCGTGGATCACCGGGACCCATCAGTTGCTGCTCGACCCGGCCGATCCGTGGCCCCAGGGCTATCGGCTTTCGGACACCTGGCCCGGCGCATGACGTTCAGATTCACCCAAACCCTTGTGGCGAGGGAGCTTGCTCCCGCTGGACTGCGAAGCAGTCCTGAAGGCTGACAACTCGGTGTGTCAGTCAGATCCTGGGGGCCGCTTCGCGACCCAGCGGGAGCAAGCTCCCTCGCCACAAAAGCACTATCAAAAACGGAGACAACCCATGAGCAAACGCATCAACTGGAGCGGCGTCTTCCCTGCCGTCACCACCCAATTCAACGATGACTTTTCCATCAACCTGGAAAAAACCCACCAAGTGATTTCCAACGTCATTCGCGATGGCGTTTCCGGCCTGGTGGTCTGCGGGTCGGTGGGGGAAAACACCTCCCTGAGCGCCGAGGAAAAAATCGCCGTGACCGAAGTCGCGGTGGACGCCTCCCGGGGCCGGGTGCCGGTGATCTGCGGCGTGGCCGAGTTCACCAGCGTGCAGGCCGCCAAGGTTGCCAACGCGGTGCGCAAGGTCGGTGTCGACGGGGTGATGCTGATGCCGGCGCTGGTCTACGGCTCCAAGCCCTTCGAGACCGCCGAGCATTTCCGCTACGTGGCCCGCCATGCCGACGTGCCGCTGATGGTCTACAACAACCCGCCGATCTACACGAATGACGTGACGCCGGACATTTTGATTGCCCTGGCCGATTGCGACAACGTCGTGTGTTTCAAGGACTCCTCCGGCGACACCCGGCGCTTCATCGACGTGCGCAATGAAGTCGGCGATCGCTTCGTGCTGTTCGCCGGTCTCGACGACGTGGTGCTGGAAAGCCTTGCCGTGGGCGCCGAAGGTTGGGTCTCGGGCATGTCCAACGTGTTCCCCCAGGAAGGCGAGACCATTTTCCGCCTGGCCCGCGCCGGACGGTTCGCCGAAGCGATGCCGATCTACGAATGGCTGATGCCGATCCTGCACCTGGACGCCCGGGCCGACCTGGTGCAATGCATCAAGCTGTGCGAAGCCATCGCCGGCCGCGGCAGCGCCCTCACCCGCCCACCGCGCCTGGCCCTGCCGGACGCGGACCGGGTGTATGTGGAGCAGATCATGGCCAAGGCCCTGGCCAATCGGCCGGTGTTGCCGGATGTGGGGCTTTAAGGCCTGACCTACCCCGCAAGGCATCTGAGGATCCCCCTGTGGGAGCGAGCTTGCTCGCGATAGCGATCTGCCTGAGCCGGCTATGCTGGATGTGCCGACCTCATCGCGAGCAAGCTCGCTCCCACATGGATTTGCGGTGAACACATAAGAATGAGCCCATGCGACTCAACCTGTGGGAGCGAGCCTGCTCGCGAAAGCGGTCTGTCTGAGCCGGCTATGCTGGATGTGCCGACCTCATCGCGAGCAAGCTCGCTCCCACAGGGATTTGCAATGAATACACAAGAGTGAGCCCATGCGACTCAACCTGTGGGAGCGAGCTTGCTCGCGATAGCGATCTGTCTGAGCCGGCTATGCTGGATGTGCAGACCTTATCGCGAGCAAGCTCGCTCCCACAGGATTTGTGGCGGACATGAGAGGCTTCCCATGAACTATTTCCTGGCCCAGGCCCTGAACAATCGATGGGCCAACCACAGGTTGCTCGGCGCCTGCGCGCAGTTGAGCGAGGCCGACTACGCGGCGCCGCGCACGGGATTCTTCCCGTCCATCCAAGCCACGCTCTGCCACATCCTGGAAGTGGACCGCTATTACCTCACCGCCCTGGAAGGCGACCGTGACGGCCAGATCAAGGACTTCTCCGAAACCCTGGCCTTTGCCCACCTGATGCACAACCAGACCCAGACCGACCAGCAACTGGTGGCGTTCTGCGAAGCCCTGCGGGAGCAAGACCTGGTCCGCTCTGTCGATCTGGTGCGCGTCGACGGTGTGGTGCGTGAACGAATCGACCGGCTGCTGTTGCACCTGTTCGAGCATCAGATCCATCATCGTGGACAGGTCCACGGCATGCTCAGCGCCACCCACGTCGCGCCGCCACAACTTGATGAGTTTTTTCTCGACTGCGACCGGCCGTTTCGCAACGACGAGGAACAACTGCTTCAATTGGATGAACGGCGGGTCTGGCGCGAATACCTGCCAAGTTGATCCGCCCCCCCTCAAAGGAGACCTTGCCATGAATGTCATTCTTCGTAGCATCGGTTTGGCGTTGATGCTGATCACCACGGCGGCACTCGCCCACCACGGCTGGAGCGAATACGACGCCAGCAATCCCCTGACGCTCGAAGGCACGATAAAGGAAGCCGGCTATTCCCATCCCCATGGCTACGTGCGCCTGCAAACCACCGACAAAACCTGGACCGTCGTGCTGGCCCCACCGTCACGCATGGAGAATCGCGGGCTGGGCAAGGACATGCTCAAAGCAGGTAACAGTGCCACCGTGGTCGGCTATGCAAACCGCAACAAACCCGACGAATTGCGCGCCGAACGCATCACCATCGACGGCAAGACCATCGAGTTGCGCTGATGCAGGCCTCCCCGGCAGGCTCACCCCAGGGCTGGATGGACCAGTTGGGCGATTCGTCCCTGGCGTTGGCCATGCGCAGCGAGCTGTGGCTCTATCCGCTGGTGGAAGTGGTGCACATCATCGGCTTTTCGATATTGGTGGGCGCGGTGGTGATGTTCGACCTGCGCGGGCTCGGGCTGTCCAAGGGCATCGCCGTGACCGCCCTGGCCCGCCACTTGCTGCCCTGGGCGATTGCGGCCCTGCTGCTGATCGTGCCTGCGGGGTTGCTGATGTTCAGTGCTCACCCCCATGACTTTGCCGGCAACAACGTCTTCATCCTCAAGCTGTACCTGATCGCGGCAGCGGGCCTTAACGCCCTGCTGTTCCACGTTGGCACCTACCGCTCCGTCCAGCAATGGAACACCGGCCATAAGGCACCCGGCCTGGCCAAGGCCCAGGCATTGGTCTCCATAGTCCTATGGCTCGTGGTCATACTCTGCGGCCGCCTGCTGGCCTACACCTGAACTGCACGTGAAAAAGAAGCGATGGCCGCTGCCGGCCATCGCCAAATCGCCCACCCGGGCGCCCTCAGATCCGTGCGGGAGACACGATGATCTTCACGTTGTGCTCCTTGTTGTTCACCAACTCCTCGAAGCCCTGCCCGACGATCTCTTCCAACTGGATGCGCCCGGTCACCAGCGGCGAGATGTCCAGGCGTCCGTCGGCGATGAAGGCAATCACGTCGGCGAACTCACCGTTGTAGGCCAGCGCGCCCAGCACTTGCTTCTCCGTGGAGACCAGCTCAAAGAAGTTGAACTCGCTCGGTTCCTCGAAAATCCCCACCAACACGCATTTGCCGGCCTTGCGGATCAGGTCGATGGCCAGCTTGGCGGTGTGCTTGTTGCCAATGCATTCGAAGCTGACATCGGCACCCAGGCCACCCGTCAGGCGCCGAACTTCAGCCAAGGCGTCGCATTCATTCGGATCGATCACATGGCTGGCCCCGACTTCCAAGGCCTTGGCCTTGCGTGCGCCGGACATTTCCAAAGCAATCACCTGGGCTGCACCAGCCGCCTTGGCGCACATGATCGTGCACAAGCCGATGGTCCCGGCGCCCACCACCACGACGTTCTGGCCCAGCAGGCTGCCGGCCTTTTTCACCGCATGCATGCCCACCGCCAGTGGCTCGATCAACGCACCGGCCTCGGCGGGGAAATCAGCCGGTAGTTTGTAGAGCAGGTTCGCCGGGACATTGACCAGCTCCGCGAACGCACCGTTGTTCATCAACCCGGTGAACGCCAGGTTCTCGCAAATGTTGTAGAGCCCATGGGTGCAGTAGTAGCAAGTGCCGCAGTGCTGGCAGGCGTCCGCCGCCACCGGCTCGCCGACACTGAAACCTTCGACGCCGGCGCCCAGTTCGACGATCTCGCCGCAGAACTCGTGGCCAAGGATGCACTGGCCTTTGATCCCGGTCAGCGGGTGCGGCGCGTCCACCGGGATGAACACCGGCCCGGCCACGTACTCGTGCAAGTCGGAGCCGCAGATGCCGCACCATTGCACGCGGATCTGCACCCAACCGGCGGGGGGCGAAACCGGCAGTGGCACGTCTTCGACGCGGATGTCGTTGCGGCCATGCCAGACGGCGGCGCGCATGCTGCGGGTCGGCTTGATAGAAACGTTCATAGCGTTGCCTCCAGAATTTTTTATAGGGCGACGATGCAATCGCCGCCCGCTTGTTCAGTACTGTCCGATGAACCCGTTGATCAGCCGATTGACCTGCTCGGCCGCTTCCATCTGCACCATATGGCCTTGGCCCGACAGCACCACGACCCGCGCTGATAACCCTTCGGCGTGAGACGCCGGGATGATTGCGTCGTCGCTGCCCCAGATCACCAGGGTCGGCACGTGGCCCGCCTGCACCACTTCCCGCAGGTCCGCCTGCTGGCGACCGTCGGCGAACCACGTCGCTGACAATTGCTGCAGCGCCGCGTCCACACCTTCCAGGCGCTTGTACTTGAGCATGTCGTCGAGCATCTGGCGGTTGACCAGCTCGGCAGTGGAGAACAGTTGCACCAGCTGCGGCGTGAGGGCGTTGCGGTTGGCCGCTTCGACGAACCCTTGCAGGTAGCTGCCGTTGATCTGCGCACCCAGGCCGGCACTGCCGATCAAGGGCAGGGAGCGTATCCGCTGGGGCATCAGGCGCGCAGCGTTCAGCGACACCGCCCCGCCCATGGAATGCCCCACCAGGTGCACGGCGTTGATGTCCAGGTGATCGAGCAAGGCCAGCACCACGCCGCTCAGCTCGTCCAAATCGCCGCGTTGCAGGGTTTTCGACGATTCGCCATGGCCCGGCAGGTCCAGGGCAATGACCCGTCGCCCGGCCGCCAGGGCTTCATGGTTGAACAGCCAGTTGTTCAAGTCGCCGCCAAAGCCGTGCACCAGCACCAGCGGCGTACCGCCCTCGCCGCGCTCGAAATAGCGGATCACCCGGCCGTCCAGCTCGACTTTCTGTGTTTTCGGACCACTGTCCTCATCAGCCGCGTCGCCGGGCACGAAGTTGGATTGGAACTGCTCGATGACCGCGTCAATCTCGGCGTCGCTGGCCTCGCCTTCGACGACGATGCCGAGCAAGGCGCCGACCGCCAGGGTTTCGTCCTGGCGGGCGATCTGCCGGCGCAGGATTCCAGAAAACGGCGCCTCGACGCTGCTGGAAATCTTGTCCGTCTCGACGTCCATCACTTCCTCGCCCTTGGTGATGGCCTGCCCCTCTTCCTTGAGCCAGGCATCGACCCGGCCCTCGGTCATCGACAGGCCCCACTTGGGCATGGTCAAGGTATGAATCTGGCTCATCAGCGCTTGCTCCACTCGATCACGTTGAGCACGGCTTGTTCGATCTTCGCCGCGTCAGGGATGTACAGGTCTTCCAGGGAGTCGGAGAACGGCACCGGCGTATGGGGCGCGGTGACCATTTCGATCGGCGCCTTGAGCGCGCCAAAGGCTTTTTGCGCCACCAGCGCCGAGATGTCGGTGGCCATGGAACAGCGTGGGTTGGCCTCGTCGATCACCACCAGGCGCCCGGTCTTCTCGACACTTTCCAGGATGCTGTCCTCGTCCAGCGGGCTGGTGGTGCGCAGGTCGATCACTTCGCAGTCGATGCCGCGCCCGGCCAGGTTGCGCGCCGCGTCCATCGCGGTGTTGACCAGCCGTCCGTAGGAGACCAGGGTGATGTCCTTGCCGTCGCGCAGGAAGTTGGCCTCGCCGAACGGTACGGTGTAGAGCTCTTCCGGCACTTCGCCCTGCATGCTGTAGAGCAACTTGTGCTCGCAGAAGATCACCGGGTCGTTGTCGCGGATTGCCTGGATCAGCAGGCCCTTGGCGTCGTAGGGCGATGATGGGCAGACCACTTTCAGTCCCGGGATGTGCGTCCACAACGACGTGAGCATCTGTGAATGCTGGGCGGCGGCGCGCAGGCCGGCGCCGACCATGGTGCGGATCACCAGGGGTGTGGAGGCCTTGCCGCCGAACATATAGCGAAACTTCGCCGCCTGGTTGAGGATCTGGTCCAGGCAGCACCCGGCGAAGTCGACGAACATCAGTTCGCACACCGGGCGCACGCCGCAGGTGGCCGCGCCGACCGCCGCGCCGACGTAACCGATTTCCGACAGTGGCGTGTCCAGCACGCGCCCGGGGAACTGGTCGTATAGGCCCTTGGTCACTCCGAGTACGCCGCCCCAGGCGTCGTTTTCACCGGGGGCGCCGGCGCCACCGGCCACGTCCTCGCCCATGATGAACACGCTGGCGTCGCGGCGCATTTCCTGGGCCAGGGCTTCGTTGATTGCCTGCTGATAGCTGATTTTTCTCGCCATGATGAAATTCTCTGTTCTTGTTTTAGGAGGGCGTTCAGGGATAGCTGACGTAGACGTCGGGCAACAGGTCCGCTGCAGAGGGCTTGGGATCGGACTTGGCCTTGTACACGGCGTTTTCGATCAGCAGGTCCACTTCCTTGTCGATCTGGTCCAACTGCTCGACGGTGAGCAAACCGGCCCGGGTGGTGCGCTCGCGGAATTGCATCAGGCAGTCCTGGTTTTCGCGGAAATGCTTGACCTCGTCCGGTGCGCGATAGGTCTGGGCGTCGCCTTCGAAGTGGCCGTAGTAGCGGGTCAGCTTGACCTCGATCAGCGACGGTCCTTCCCCGGCACGGGCGCGTTCGACGGCGGCCCCGGCGGCTTCGTGCACGGCAAAGAAGTCAAAGCCGTCCACCGTCACGCCGGGCATGCCGAAGCCGGCGGCGCGGTCGGCGATGTGATCGCAGGCCACCGACCAGTTGGAAGCGGTGGCCTCGGCGTAGCCGTTGTTTTCGGCGATGAACAGGCACGGCAGGTTCCACACCGAGGCCATGTTCATGGCTTCGAACACCGCGCCTTCGTTGGAGCCGCCGTCGCCGAAAAACACCACGGCGACGCTGTCGGTGCCCTTGAGGCGGGCCGCCAAAGCCGCGCCGACCACCAGTGGCGCACCGGCGCCGACGATGCCGTTGGCACCGAGCATGCCTTTCTCGAAATCGGCGATGTGCATCGAGCCACCCTTGCCTTGGCAGACGCCGGTTTTCTTGCCGTAGATCTCGGCCATCATTCCGTAGACGTCCACGCCCTTGGCGATGCAATGGCCGTGGCCACGGTGGTTGGAGGCGATGCAATCGTCATCGCCCAGGTGGGCCATGACGCCGGCGGCCGACGCTTCTTCGCCGGCATACAAGTGGACGAAACCGGGGATCTCGCCCGTGGCGAACTCCACGTGCAGGCGCTCTTCAAAGGCGCGGATGGTGCGCATCACCTGGTAGGCGTGCAGCAGTTGATCGTGGGTGAGCGGTGTCGACATTTTTATTCTCCTGGGGTGTCTTCTTGAAGATTCAGAGGGTGTTGCGGGTGCTCGCGGCCGATGGCCAACAAGCGTTGTTGCGCGGCGTAGGCCAGCACCGCGTTGACGTCGATGCTCAGCGGACCGCCGGCATCGAGGGTGACCGTGGGCCGGTCGTGGGCGTTGAATTCGATTTCCCGTTCGCCATCCAGGGCCAAGGTGCCGCTGGACAGTGACACGCCATGGGCGACGCCGGGTTCCAGAGGGCCGGCGGCGAGCACCCCACAGCCTTGCAACAGGCCCGGGGCGAGCGGCACCAGCAGCGCTTCGGGGGATTGCGGGTCCAGGCGCATCCAGGCCCCGCCCGGTGCCTGGCGGGACACCGGGAACCACAAGCCGCACAACGCCGCCAGGCCAATGGAGTGCGGTTCGGCGAAGGTTACAAAGACTTCGGCCAGGTCCTGTGCGCGGCTGATGGCCCGGGCGCCGACAAAACGCAGCGGCGACACGGCGACGTCCACCAGGGCGACTTCGCGCAAGCCACGTCCGGCGTCGCAGACCAGCAAGCGCTTGTTGCGGCGCAAACCGATCGCGTCCGGAATCCGGCCGCTGGCGTACAACCCACCGGCCAGCCCGGCACTGGTGGCCTCGCGCAGCTCGGGAAAGGCGTTGTTGGTGCCGGTGGACAGGGTCAGCAATGGGATGTCGCCGACTTCGGCGGCTACCGCCTTGTGGGTGCCATCGCCGCCGAGCACGGCGATCAGCGCCACCTCGCGCTCGGCCATCAAGCGCGCGGCCCGGCGGGTGTCTTCGACGGTCTGGCGCAGGGTCAGGTCGAGGAATTCCAGGGCCGGCCAGCGGCTGCTGCGGGCCTGGCGGCTATGGCTGTTCTTCAGCACGGCGGCGGCCATGCCGATCATGTCGGTGGGCATCAACACTTGTTCGATGCCGGTGGCGCCGAACGCGGCCAGCAGGCGCTGGATCACCGAAACCTTGTCGGTACTGGAAAACAGCCCGGCATTGGCGGTCAGGCGCCGCACGTCGCGGCCCGAGGCGGGATTGGCGATGATGCCCACGGTCAGGGGTCGGCGGCTCATGGCGCCACCGTGGACGGTGCGGGCAAACGGCCTGGGCAGGAAGACATAGACACCTCGTTGTTATTATTGGAGGCCCGTCGGGCGGGTTCCAGGCATAGAGCAAGGGCGGTGCCAGTTGCGAAAAAAACCTGCAAGAAGGCCGAACCAGAGCGGTCCCGAGCTGATTGACGAAGCAGCGGAGCGAGCCCCGGTGAGACGCTCCATGTCAGCCTGCACGAGGTTGCGGCGAGACGCTGAGACGTGGCGTCTCACACCGCCCGAACAACCCGTCGAGCTTGTCTGCACCCGGCGAACGGCGCTTAATGTGCGCACAACGACAAGAAGCTGAATCGGAGGCCCCATGCTTTCCGCTCACTCCCGGGCGCACGTGGATTGCGTCAGCCGCGTGGTGAAAAACGCGAACCAATTGCCACAATTGCCCGTCCCGGACCTGATCCTCGACTCCTGGCGCCGTTCCTTGGAGCAACATCACCTGGACCCGGGTTCGCTGCAGGGCCCGCGCATCCTCTCCCCGGACGTGCTCAAGCAATGCCGCGAGCGCTCCGAGCTGTTCCTCAACATCGCCAGCGAAGAAGTGGCCCGCCTCCATGGCCGGGTACGCGACGCCGACTATTGCGTACTGCTGACCGATGCCCAGGGCCAGACCATCGACTACCGGGTGGAAACCTCGATCCGCAATGACTGCCGCAAGGCCGGGCTATACTTGGGCACCTGTTGGTCGGAGGGCGAAGACGGCACGTGTGGCGTGGCGGCGGTGCTCACGGCCAAGGCCCCGGTGACCGTGCACAAGCGCGACCATTTCCGCGCGGCGTTCATTGGCCTGACCTGTTCCGCCGCGCCGGTCTTCGACCCCCAGGGTGAATTGCTCGGGGTGCTGGACGTCTCGGCGGTGCGCTCGCCGGATGATCGCCGCTCGCAGCACCTGATCCGGCAAATGGTGGTGCAGAGCGCCAGGGAGATCGAACAGGCGTTTTTCATGAGCAGCGCCCAGGGCTATTGGGTGCTGCGGGCCCATCGCAACCCCGGCTACGTCGACAGCCAGCCGGACTTCCTGTTCGCCTGGGATGACGACGGTTGCCTGCAAGCCTTGAACCCGGCTGCCCGCCAGTACCTGCTGCAACAGTACGGGCAGGTGCCGCAACACATCGGCCAGGTGTTCGAGCAGCAACGGCTGCACCGTGCCCGGGACGAAAGCCTCTGCTTGCTCGATCACGCCCTGCACGGACGCTTGAGCGCGCCTCGCCAGCGGGCCAGTTCACGTTCGCGGGTGGCGATGACTCCGTTGGAAATCGATCCACGCCTGGCCGACAGCCTGCGCCTGGCGGTGCGGGTCAAGGATCGCAACCTGCCGGTGCTGATCCAGGGCGAAACCGGTGCCGGCAAGGAAGTCTTCGCTCGCCAGTTGCACCAGGCCAGCCAGCGCCGCGAGCGCCCTTTCGTGGCGCTGAACTGCGCGGCCATTCCCGAAAGCCTGATCGAAAGCGAATTGTTCGGCTACGTCGCCGGGGCGTTCACCGGCGCCTCGGCCAAAGGCATGCAGGGCCTGTTGCAACAGGCCGACGGCGGCACCTTGTTCCTGGATGAGATCGGCGACATGCCGCTGGCCTTGCAAACCCGCCTGCTGCGGGTACTGGCCGAGGGTGAAGTGGCGCCGCTGGGCGCATCCCGCCGCAAGGCCGTCGACATTCAGGTGATCTGCGCCACCCACCGCGACCTGGAGACGCTGGTGGCCGCCGGCGAGTTTCGCGAGGATTTGTATTTCCGTCTCGGCGGTGCGCGTTTCCAGTTACCGCCGTTACGTGACCGCAGCGACCGGCTGGCGCTGATCAATCGGATCCTTGCCGAGGAGTCGGCATTGTGCGGGGGAACCGTGCAGTTGAGCGGCGCCGCCCTGGAATCCCTGCTCGGCTATCACTGGCCGGGCAATGTCCGCCAGTTGCGCCATGTGCTGCGCTATGCCTGCGCGGTGTGCGAAGCCAGCGTGATCCAGCTCAGCCACTTGCCCGAGTCATTGCACAGCGCGGACGTCGCCGATCAGGGGCCGGAGCCGAGCGCCAGCCCGGAACGCCAGGCGTTGCTCGATGCGTTGGTGCGCCACCGCTGGAAACCCACCGCCGCCGCCCGGGCCCTGGGCATTTCCCGGGCGACCCTGTATCGACGGGTGCATCAACATGGCATCGAAATGCCAGGCCGCAGCCCCGCCTGAGCACCTAGCGGCGCGCCAGCTCATGACGGACACATTGCTCGTAGTAGGTCTGCTTGACCGCCGCGGGTTTGAGACGCGAAGCGCTGTTGTAGGTCTGCTCGGTAATGCCCAGCGCGGTCATGCGCATCCAGGGCCGGGGAAACTTGCGCACCTGCAGCTTCTTGCGTGCGCCGTACAGGCTGACGCCAGACAGCTTCGACGCCTGCGCCCCCGCCGCGATGTCCGAACCCCAGCGGCACACTGACTGCTGGTTCTGCGTCAGCGCCTTGGCCTGGGCCTCGAGCGAGACGGCGGCCAAGAGAAACGTCGCTACGACCCACATAGAAATACGCATAGGTTTGTCGCCCAACTTTCTGAAAGGAAAGAAGTTTGCCTCTCTGCAAATGAGCAAGGGGCCAGCATTTGCAGTCCATTCTCGAATCCGCATGCAATCCATTGTGGCGAGGGAGCTTGCTCCCGCTGGGCCGTGCAGCGGCCCCAAGAAAGCCGTGACAACTCGGTGTGTCAGGCAAATACAGGGGGCCGCTTCGCGACCCAGCGGGAGCAAGCTCCCTCGCCACGGAACGGCTTGCCTTCGCCATCTGGGATATCCCAATGGCGAAACAATCTATAAACAAGTAGAGATAATAAATATAAGCCTTTGAAATTAAACAATTTAAGTTAATTCAATGACTCGTCTTCACCTCCTGCAACAACTGCTGGATCACCTGCTCCTGCTCACCATAGCGCCCTTCACCAAAATGGCTGTAGCGCACCTGCCCCTTGGCATCGATGAAGTAATGGGCCGGCCAGTATTGATTGTTGAAGGCGCGCCAGATCGCGTACTGATTGTCGATCGCCACCGGATAGTGGATATCCAGCTTGCGCACCTGCTCGCGGACGTTGTCGATGATTTTCTCGTAGCCGTATTCCGGGGTGTGGACACCGATCACCACGAGCCCATCCTTTTCATACTTTTTCGCCCAGTCGTTCACATAGGGCAAGGTGTGCTGGCAGTTGATGCAGTCGTAGGTCCAGAAGTCCACCAGCACCACCTTGCCCCGCAGCGACTCGCTGCTCAGCGGCGGCGAGTTCAGCCATTGCACCGCGCCGTCCAGTGAAGGCATGGCGCCCTGGGATTCAAGGGGCGGCATGGCACTGGCGCCGGCCTTGCTCACCACGTAGTCGATGGCCTTGGGCACGTTCTCCAGCAGGCTTTTTTCCAGGCTGGTGGACTGTTGGGAGGAAGTCGCCGCCAACAAGCGGTCATCCGTCCCAGTGCCAATCGCCACGGCCGCCAGCAACACCGCCAGCCCCGTTCCCCGGCGCAGCCAGGCGGTCATCGGCAGCGAGAGCTTCAGGCGCCCGACCAGACCACGCCCGGCCAGGATCAGCGTGCCCAGGGACAAGGCACTGCCCAGGCCGTAAGCGAGCAGCAACAGGCTGGTTTGCGCGCTGGCGCCTTGCAGCATGGCGCCGGTCAGGATCACCCCGAGTATCGGCCCGGCGCACGGGGCCCAGAGCAACCCGGTAGCAACGCCGCGCAGCACCGAGCCCACCGGCCCGGCCATCCGCCCGGCCCCGGCGTCCAGGCGATTGCCCAGGTTGACCAGCGGCCGCGCCAACCAGATGCCAACCCGGCTGAAGATCAACGACAGGGCGACCACCCCCATCACCCCCAACGCGACTTGCCGACCGACGCTGCTGGCGCGCACCACCCATTCGCTGCTGACCACCGCCAGGCTGGAGACCAGGGCGAACGTCAACACCATGCCGCCGAGGGTCAGCAGCACCGAGCTGCGGGAGCGATTGGCCCGGGCGAACAGAAACAGCACCACCGGAAGAATGCAGGGGCTGAGGATCGTCAGGATCCCGCCGAGAAAAGCGATCAAAAGCATGGCAACACCTCAAAATAAAAGGCCTACATAGACCCTGTGGCGAGGGAGCTTGCTCCCGCTGGGCTTGTGTAGGAGCTGCCGAAGGCTGCGATCTTTTGATCTTTCGCTTGAGATTCAAGTGTCCTTAAGATCGCAGCCTCGTTGCACTCGACAGCTCCTACACAGTTCCTACGCCCCAGCGGGAGCAAGCTCCCTCGCCACAAAGCAGGTCAGTTCTGGTTGCTGCAGTGATCGGAAAACTTGCGATAGTCCAGCGCCTGCTGGTGGCCTGTCGAATCCAGGTAGGTCATGTGGGCGTTGACCACGCCGCAGGTCGGCTCGGTGTCTTCGGTGAGGGAAAGCACCTTCTGGATGTCCAGGTGGCTGCCGTAGGTGTAGGTGTGCGGTTGCACGTTGCTTTCGGCCCGGGCCGACAGGGTGCAGATGTTCAGCGCGGCAAAAAGGCAGGCGGCGTAGACGGCTTTGGTGTTCATGGCGATTCCTCGATTCAATGGGGGTTTATCTGCCGAGGCCTGTTGTGTGCCTCGATGGATACCATTGAATGCCTCGCAGGTATCACGTCTGTATCGAGCCCGGTGGCTTTTTGCATCGCTGTGTATCCGTCAGGCGCCAGATACACTGCAATACAAACCGCCGCGAGCCGGGCTGGCCGGGGCCTGTAGACTGCTCACAACGAAACGCCGAGGAGCGGGACACCATGGATCATGTCGATCACGTGCTGATAGTGGATGACGATCGCGAGATCAGAGAGCTGGTTGGCAACTACCTGAAGAAGAATGGCCTGCGCACCACCGTTGTCGCCGATGGCCGGCAGATGCGCGCCTTCCTCGAAACCACCCCGGTGGACCTGATCGTGCTGGACATCATGATGCCCGGCGACGATGGCCTGGTGCTGTGCCGGGAACTGCGTGCCGGCAAGCACAAGGCCACGCCGGTGCTGATGCTCACCGCCCGCAACGACGAAACCGACCGCATCATCGGCCTGGAAATGGGCGCCGACGATTACCTGGTCAAGCCGTTCGCCGCCCGGGAGCTGCTGGCGCGGATCAACGCCGTGCTGCGCCGCACCCGCATGTTGCCGCCCAATCTGGTGGTCACCGAAAGCGGTCGCCTGCTGGCGTTCGGACGCTGGCGCCTGGACACCACCGCCCGCCACCTGCTGGACACCGACGGCACCATGGTTGCCTTGAGCGGCGCCGAGTATCGGTTGTTGCGGGTGTTCCTCGATCATCCGCAACGGGTACTCAACCGCGACCAGTTGCTTAACCTCACCCAGGGCCGGGACGCCGATCTGTTCGATCGTTCCATCGATCTACTGGTCAGCCGCCTGCGCCAGCGCCTGCTGGACGACGCCCGGGAACCGGCCTACATCAAGACCGTGCGCAGCGAAGGCTACGTGTTCTCGCTGCCGGTGGAGATCCTCGAGGCGTCGGTATGAACCTGCCGCTGCGCTGGCCGCGGACCCTGGCCTCGAGGCTGTCGCTGATCTTCCTGATCGGCCTGATCCTGGCCCAGGGCCTGTCTTTCGGCGTCCAGTACTACGAGCGCTACCAGAGCGCCAAGTCGACCATGCTCGGCAACCTGGAGACCGACGTCTCGACCTCCGTGGCGATTCTCGATCGCCTGCCTGCCGCCGAACGCCAGGCCTGGCTACCGAAACTCGCCCGGCGCAACTATGGCTATTTGCTCGACGAAGGCCAGCCCGGCCAACCGATGGACCTGGCCGACGCGCCGATCTCGGTCAGTTCGATCCAGGAAGCCATCGGCCAGGCCTATGGCCTGACCTTCAAGCAGATTCCCGGGCCGAACATGCATTACCAGGCGCACCTGCGGCTGGGGGACGGCAGCCCGCTGACCATCGACGTACGCCCGGCGATGGCGCCCCTCTCCCCTTGGCTGCCAATGGTGTTGCTGGGGCAGTTGGCCCTGTTGATCGGCTGCACCTGGCTGGCCGTGCGCATCGCCGTAGGTCCCTTGACCCGACTGGCCCAGGCGGTGGAAACCCTCGACCCGAACGCCCATAGCGTGCGCCTGGACGAAAAAGGCCCGACCGAAGTGGTGCATGCGGCCAAGGCCTTTAATGCCATGCAAGACCGCATCGCCGCCTACCTCAAGGAGCGCATGCAGTTGCTGGCGGCGATTTCCCATGATTTGCAGACCCCCATCACGCGCATGAAGCTTCGCGCCGAATTCATGGACGAAGGGATTGAAAGGGACAAGCTGTGGAGCGACTTGAGCGAAATGGAGCACCTGGTGCGTGAAGGCGTGGCCTATGCCCGCAGCATCCACGGCGCCACCGAGGCCAGTTGCCGGATCAGCCTGGACGCGTTCCTCGACAGCCTGGTGTTCGACTACCAGGACACCGGCAAGGACGTGCAACTGTCCGGAAAAAACGCCGCCGTCATCGACACCCGTCCCCATGCCCTGCGGCGGGTACTGATCAACCTGGTGGACAACGCCTTGAAATTCGGCGGCGCGGCGCAGATCCAGGTGCAACCGGCCGACAACGGGCAATTGGCGATCCAGGTACTGGACCGTGGCCCCGGGATCAGCGAGCAGGAACTGGCCGAAGTGCTCAAGCCGTTCTACCGGGTGGAAAGCTCGCGCAACCGGGAGACCGGCGGCACCGGCCTGGGCTTGGCCATCGCCCAGCAACTGGCGATCGCCATGGGTGGCTCACTGATCCTGAGCAACCGCGACGGCGGCGGCCTCTGCGCCGAATTGCGCCTGGCACTCACAAGCTGACACTGCCCCACACTGCTCTGGGGCGCTGCAAATAGGGGTGCCTCATCCAGTTCCCCTGTGGGAGCGAGCCTGCTCGCGATAGCGGTGGGTCAGCCAGCATTCATTCAACTGACCCGACGCCTTCGCGAGCAAGCTCGCTCCCACACTGTTCTTTGGCGTTGCAAATAGGGGGGGCCTTACCCAGATCCCCCTGTGGGAGCGAGCTTGCTCGCGATAGCGGTTTGTATGCCAGTGTGTCTGCGGATGATCGGCATACACGAACTTGCACAATGCTGCGCCGCGGACACACCCCGCTTACACCGGCTTGAAAGACTCCCTCCCATCCCCGGCGACTATCACGACCGGGCCGTCGACATCCAAGGAGCCTTCACATGCCTACCCCTACCGCATCCCCCTTTCGTTACCAAGGCTGGTCGCTGTTCAGCCTGCTCGCCGCCCTGGTGCTGTTGATGACCGGGTTGATCCTGATACTCAACCCGGACCTGACCGAAGGCGTGCGCAGCGCCATTCGCGCCACGGCGCGTTCGTCGTTCATCCTGTTCCTGCTGGCCTTTACCGCCTCGGCATTCGCGGTGCTGGTGCCCTCGCCCCTGAGCCGGGCGCTGGTGCGTGAACGGCGCTTCATCGGACTGGCCTTTGCCTTTTCCCACCTGGTCCACGCCGTGCTGATTTACACCTACGGCCAGCTCAATACCGAGTTCTGGCCCGGCCGCACCACCCTCGGCAACGTGCCCGGTACCGTGGGCTATGTGTTCATCCTGCTGCTGGCGCTGACCTCGTTCAAAAGCACCACGCGCCTGATCGGTTTCAAGGCCTGGAAGCGCCTGCATGTCACCGGCATGTGGGTGCTGGCGGCGATCTTTGCCTATTCCAACTTCAAACGCATCCCCATGAGCGACTGGTACGTGCTGCCCTTCGGCCTGATCTGCGCCGCCACCGCCGTCCGCCTGGTGGGCAAGCTGGCCCAGGCCACCCAGCGGCGCCAACGGCCGCAACACGCGGCTTGAGCCAAGGGAGATCGATCATGTACGCAAATACCTTGAAAACACTGCATACCCCGCTCGAAAACCTCGGGGCATGGCTGGCGCCGCTAGGCCTGCGCCTGTTCCTGGCCTGGGAGTTCTTCGAATCCGGCCTGGAGAAATGGAACGGCGCGAACTGGTTCGCCGAGATCCAGTCTGCCTTCCCGTTCCCGTTCAACCATGTGCCGGCCCAATGGAACTGGGAACTGGCGATGTGGGCCGAGCTGATCGGTGCCATCGCCCTGTTGATCGGCCTGGGTACCCGCCTCTGGGCCCTGGTGCTGATCGTCGTCACCGTGGTGGCGACCGCTGCGGTGCACTGGCCGGCGGACTGGTCGAGCTTGAGCGAGCTGGCCCAGGGTTATGCGATTACCAACAAGGGACACGGCAACTTCAAGCTGCCGCTGATCTACCTGGTGGCCTTGCTGCCGTTGCTGTTGCAAGGGGCTGGGAAGTTGAGTGTGGATGCGGTGCTGGGGGCTGGGCTGCATCGCCGAAACAAGGCCTGAAAAAAACTTTGTGGGAGCGAGCTTGCTCGCGATGGCAGTGGGTCAGTCGACTTCAACAGTGACTGATGTACCGTCATCGCGAGCAAGCTCGCTCCCACAAGGGTTCGGGGTTAATTGGCGAGGTGTGGCTGTACGCCAACAACCCCTTCCTCCTGCATCCGCCGCAACAGCGCCACCGCGCTGTCCATGAATTCTGCCGAATCCACCCCCGCCTCCCGCGCCAGCGCCAGCAGCTGCCCTCGCCCCGTCAACCCTGGATAGGCCTCGATGCGCTGCAAAAGCCGCCAGGCCAACGGGCTGAGTTCGGAAAAACGCACCTCGAACCCAGGCGTTCGCCGCACCAGCAGCAGCGTCGGCTGCGCCGGTGGTGTCGAGGGCTGATAACTCGGCGCCAGGCGATGCACCGGCCATTGGTACGCCAGCGGCCAGGCCAAGGGCGAGACACGCAGTGGCGAGCCGAGCAAGGACGTCTCGTCATGGGCCGGCAACGGCTCGGCCTCGGATTGCAGCAGCGCCATCTCGACCCACTCGTAGTGCGCCAGCTCCGCCACGAACGGCGGCCAGTCCGGCGAGGGATGGTCTGCAAGATAGCCAACGAATTCCTCGGCGATTTCACCGAACTTGGGCGTGGCACAGCGGTGTTCACGCAGGAATCGGCGCACGCAGGCACGCCAAGGGTCCTGTCCCAGTAGGCTCACCAACACGGGAAAGGTGCCGCTGAGCAGCGCACGCATGTTCTCGAAGATCAGGTCGCGATACACCTGGGCCCGCGCCGCGTCCATGCCGGACGGGATCGAGCAGTGATCCGGGTCGCGCAGGTAGCGGGTCAACGCCTGTTGCTGCTGATGCAGCGTCTGCCGGGCCTCAGCCATGGGTCACCGCCTGCCAGGTGACGGCCTGGTGCTGTAACTGGCGAATCGTCTGCAGTTCGGCCACCAGCGCGGCGTAAGGCGGGAAGTTGAAGTCCCGTTCGAGCAAGGTCGGCTGTACGCCGAAACGTGCATAAGCCTGGGCCAGCAGCGCCCAGACCACCGGCTTGACCGGCGCGCCATGACTGTCGATTTTCAGCGTGTCGGACTCGTCGTAATGCCCGGCCACATGCATCGCGACCACCCGCCCCGGCTCGAGACCCGCCAGGAATGCCTGGGGATCGAAGCCATGATTGACCGAGTTGACGTAGACGTTGTTGACGTCCAGCAACAGGTCGCAATCGGCTTCGCGCAACACCGCCCGGGTGAATTCCAGCTCGCTCATGTCCTGTTGGGGGGCGGCGTAATAAGAGACGTTTTCCACCGCCAGGCGTCGTCCCAGCACATCCTGGGCCTGGCGGATCCGCGCTGCGACGTGATGGACCGCTTCCTCGGTGAAGGGTAGCGGCAACAAGTCATACAAATGCCCCTCGTCGCCGCAGTAGCTCAAGTGCTCGCTGTACACCGGCACCTTGAAACGCTCGAGGAAAGCGCGCACCTGGCCGAGAACCGCCAGGTCCAGTGGCGCCGGCCCACCGAGGGACAACGACAGGCCATGGCACGTCAACGGATAACGTTCGACCAACGAATGCAAGGCGCCGCCATGGGGGCCGCCGATGCCGATCCAGTTTTCCGGAGCGACTTCAAGAAAGTCGACATCCCCGGGCGGTGCCTGGCGCAGTTCAGCGAGCAAGGCCCGGCGCAGGCCGAGGCCTGCCGAGGGTTGGGGTAGATTCAACATGGCACATCTCCTGGGGAAACGAGATGTGGTGAGCCTCATGGAACGATCAACCCCATGATGGAAACCGAATATCCGTGGCGAGGGCGCTTTCTCCCGCTGGGTCGCGCAGCGGCCCCAGTTTTTTTGGGCCTGCTACGCCCGGAGCGGCGGCCCCGGGCCGCGGGGGCCAGGGGCCG
>NZ_JABAEE010000023.1:59018-80360 GCF_023701885.1 Pseudomonas sp. CG7
CCGCCAGCCCCCGGCGGCGCCCCCACGCCCCCCCAGGTTTTGCGGCCGCGCCACCCCCCAACCCCCGCCCCGCCCCAGCGGGAGCAAGCTCCCTCGCCACGGGGCCTTTGTTCGACGCCGCTTCAGTGGGCTGGCATCAACGCATCAGGCTCACCACCGGGGGCGAATCAGGACTCGATAGCCGCCCCGCACTTGCCTTCGCCACATTTGCCTTCCGCGGTCTTCGCCTGGGCCGACAGGTATTGCTTGGCTTCCGGCAACGAGATACCGCCGTCGTGGTTGGCGTCGATCTTGTCGAACTCAGCGGCGCGTTCCGGTGCTGCGGCGATGAATTCGTCCCGCGAGACCTGGCCATCGTGGTTTTTATCGGTCTTGGCGATCTTGTCTTCGCCGCACTTGCCTTCGGCGGGTTTCTTCACCGTATCGGCGGCGGCCAGGGTGTAGCCCTGGGCCAGGTCGTTCATGGTCAAGGCCGAAGCCGCCGTGGAGAGACCCAGGCCACCGACCAGAGCCAGGCCAAGTGCAAGGGATGAATGACGGGAGAAGTTGAGCATGGGGTAGTCCTCTGACGATTGACGATTAATCTGCCAGTCACCGGCACCGAGGCTCGGGGCCGGCTGGCTGGCGTAGTTAATCGACGGTGTGTATCCGGCCTGTGTCGCCGGCCCGGTCCTTCGTCAAGCAGATGTATCCGGGCCTGCGCGGTACACACTGCGATACACGCCCGCCCGGCCACAGCCCCTGGCGTTGAAAAAATCGAAACCTTGGACGGCGTGCACCGGTCAAGTCCTGTATGAACGTCAACCGCTGCACGTCGCGCCGAGCGACCACAGCCCGAAACGAGGGACAGACATGAGCATGACCGTCGGTGATTTCCTGGTGGAACGTCTTTATGAATGGGGGGTTCGCCGTATCTATGGCTATCCGGGCGATGGCATCAACGGCGTGTTTGGCGCCTTGAACCGCGCCCAGGGAAAAATCCGCTTCATCCAGGCCCGCCACGAGGAAATGGCCGCGTTCATGGCCTGCGCCCACGCCAAGTTCACCGGCGAACTGGGGGTCTGCATCGCCACTTCCGGACCCGGCGCGTCCCACTTGGTAACCGGCCTCTACGATGCCCGAATGGATCACATGCCGGTGCTCGCCATCAGCGGCCAGCAGGCCCGCGCCGCGCTGGGCGGGCATTATCAGCAGGAACTGGACCTGGTGAGCCTGTTCAAGGACGTGGCCGGGGCGTTCGTGCAGCAAGCCAGCGTACCCGCCCAGGTACGTCACCTGCTCGACCGCGCCGTACGCACAGCGGTGGGCGAGCGCCGGGTCACGGCGCTGATCCTGCCGAACGCCCTCCAGGACATGGAATACACCGCGCCGCGCCACAAGCACGGGACCATTCACTCCGGCGTCGGCTACCGCAAGCCCAGCGTCGTCCCCTACGAAGAGGACTTGCGCAAAGCTGCCGAGGTGCTCAATGCCGGCAAGAAAGTCGCCATCCTGGTCGGTGCCGGCGCGCTGCACGCCACCGACGAAGTCATCGCCATCGCCGAGAAACTGGGTGCCGGTGTGGCCAAGGCATTGCTGGGCAAGGCCGCCGTGCCCGATGACCTGCCCTGGGTCACCGGCACCATCGGCCTGCTCGGCACCGAGCCCAGCGACAACCTGATGGCCGGCTGCGACACGCTGCTGATGATCGGCTCCGGCTTCCCCTACGCCGAGTTCCTGCCCCCTGAAGGCCAGGCCCGGGGCGTGCAGATCGACATTCAAGCGGACATGCTCAGCCTGCGGTATCCCATGGAAGTCAGCCTGCACGGCGACAGCGTCGATACCTTGCGCGCCCTGCTGCCGCTGATCGATGAAAATACCGACCGCACCTGGCGCAAGAAAATCGAGCATTGGCGGGAACGCTGGGAGCGCACCCTGGAAAAACGCGCCTTGGTAGCCGCCAAACCGATCAACCCGCAGCGAGTCACCTTCGAGCTGTCGCCGCGACTGCCAGAGCAGGCCATCATCACCTGCGATTCGGGCTCCTGCGCCAATTGGTACGCCCGCGACCTGAAGATCCGGCGCGGCATGATGTGTTCGCTGTCGGGTGGCCTGGCGTCAATGGGCGCCGCCGTGCCCTACGCCATCGCGGCGAAGTTCTGCCACCCGCAGCGGCCAGTGATCGCCCTGGTAGGCGATGGTGCCATGCAGATGAACAACATGGCCGAGCTGATCACCGTCGCCAAATACTGGCGCACCTGGGCCAACGGCACCTGGATCTGTGCAGTGTTCAACAATCGGGACTTGAACCAGGTGACATGGGAACAACGGGTGATGGAGGGCGATCCAAAATTCGAAGCCTCCCAGGACATTCCCGACGTGCCCTACCACCTGTTTGCCGAATCCATTGGCTTGAAGGGCATCCTCGTGTTGCACGAAGACGACGTGGCCACGGCCTGGGAAACCGCGCTGGCGGCGGATCGTCCGGTGCTGATCGAAATTCGCACCGACCCCGACGTGCCGCCGCTGCCACCGCACATCAAGCTGGAACAGGCGAAGAAGTTTGCCTCGACCCTGCTCCAGGGCGACCCGAACGAGCGAGGCATCGTGGTGGAGACCGCCAAGCAGGTATTGAGCAGCCTGCTGCCGGGCCATCGCACGGATAAAGAGTGAGGCGTGACACGATGCCCACCGTTGAGCTGCATCGTCGCTATGAAAGGTCCCTGCTGCTGGCGTTCTGCGTGGTATGGGGCTGGTTGGCCATTGCCCCCCTGAAACGCAGCGACTGGCTGGCGGAAAACCTGCTGGTGGTTGTGTTGCTGGTCGTGCTGGTGGCCGTTCATCGGCGATTCAGCTTTTCCCGGCTGTCCGGCACGCTGCTGTTCGTGTTTCTCTGCATCCATGAAATCGGCGCCCACTACAGCTACGCCAAGGTGCCCTACAACCAGTGGTGGCAGGCCTTGACCGGGGGCCCTTCGCTTGACCAGCTCATGGGGTTCCAACGCAACCAATTCGATCGGCTGGTGCATTTCAGCTATGGCCTGCTGCTGGCCTATCCGCTGCGGGAGGTTTTGCTGCGGGTGGTGCCTGCAAAGGGGTTCACGGGCTATTTGCTGGCCTGGAGCCTGATTCTCGCGTCGTCGGCCATTTACGAGATCATTGAATGGTTGGGCGGTGCCTATATAGGCGGTGATACCGCCAAGGCTTTTGTCGGCGCCCAGCGGGACCCGTGGGATTCACAAAAGGACATGGCCTTGGCCGCGCTTGCCGCGTTCATCGCCCTGCTGGCCGCCGCCGGGGTCAGCTACCTGCGCCAACGGGACGTCGCCCTCCAATGGGCATCCCGCTTCAAGGCCCGCACATGACAACAACGCAGCCTGTCGGCTGCTTCGTTAACACGACTAAGTAAATCAGCCCGCCCGCCGATACAAGACAGGTGCGGGTGAAATCGCTTTTGGCTGATGACTTTTTTATGACTGAAAATGCTGGCAATGACTCGACTGTCCTTTCCCCGGGCTCGCCAACCCGTAGTTTCACCCGTCGCACGTTCCCGGCCATCATGCTCCTGCTGTTTGTCATGTCCGCACTGGCGATCGCCGTGCTGCTTAACATCACGGCGGCCCAGGACCGGCGCGCCCGCGAACAAAGCCTGTTTTTCGCCCAGCGGGCCATCGAGGGCATCCGCACCGGCATCGGCCGCGACCTGAGCGACTATTCCAAGTGGAGCGACGCCTACCGGCACCTGCATGTCGACGTCGACAAGGAATGGGCCTATGACCAGGAAAACGTCGGCAGCAGCGTGTTTTCGCTCTATGGCTACCAGGCGGTGTTTGTCATTTCCCCGACCGGCAAGACCGTTTATTCGGTGATCGATGGCCAGATGAGCGAGGTAGATGCCGACACCTGGCTGACCGGCGACCTGCGAGCACTGCGGAACAAAGCCAGCACGGCGGAAAATCACGACGAAGTGGTCGTCGAGCTGCTGCACCACGACGACGCCCCGGCGTTCGTCGCCGTGTCCGCCATCACCACTGGCACGGACAACAGCGTGGCGCAAATTCCCGGCCCGCCCAGCCTGATGCTCTTCGTCAAGGTCCTGGACCCCGGCGCCCTGGAAATCCTGGCGCGGGATTTTGCCCTGCCCGATGCCCATATCGCCAGGACCCCGGGCCCCGCCGATACCGCCCAATTGCTGCTCGACGATCTGACCCAAGAGGCCCTGGCGTGGCGCCCGCAGCCCCCGGGCCAGGATCTGCGCAAAGTCCTGCTGCCGGTGCTGGCCGTGGCGGTACTGGTGCTGGGAATCCTGGCCCTGGCCGTTCTGCGCCACGCCTTGACGATGCTGCGCGCCCAGGAAAGCCAATACGCCAGCCTGCTGGCCCACCGCAAGGCTTTGGAGCGCAGCGAAGAACGTTTCCGCGACATCGCCGAAGTCTCCTCCGACTGGTTGTGGGAGGTCGACTCGACCGGGACGCTGACCTACCTGTCGGAACGCTTCGAACAAGTGACCGGCTTCAGCCCCACGGAATGGCTCGGCAAACCGCTGCACCGGCTGCTCCACCCCCATGGTGGCTCGATCTCGATTGCCCAATGGTTGCTCGGCGGTGCCAACAGCCTCTCTTCGGCACCGCTGCTGTGCGAGTACACCGCGCGCAACCAGCGCATCCGCACCTGCAAGCTGTCGGTACGGGCCATCGAAGCCGGCACCGTGGGTTTTCGCGTCACCGCCACGGATATCACCGACGAGTTGCGCGCGCTGGCCCAGATCAAGCACCTCTCCCTGCATGACCCGCTGACCGGGCTGGCCAACCGCAACCGTTTGTTCGCTTGCCTTCGCGAACACCTGGATCGACCTGATCGCCCGCCCCTGGTGCTGCTGAACCTGGACATGGACCGATTCAAGCCGGTCAACGACTCCCTGGGCCATGCCGTGGGCGATAAAGTGCTCAGGGAAGTGGCGCATATCCTCCAGCAAAACGTCCGTGGCACCGAGCTGGTGGCGCGCCTGGGCGGTGATGAGTTTGTCATTGTCATGCCCGAGCCCGGCGATGCCGACGATATCGATCAGCTCTGTGCACGGCTGATCGACTGCATGCAACGGCCCATGCACCTGGACGGCAACACGCTGTACCTGGGAGTGAGCATCGGCGTCGCCTGGGCGCAGCCCGGTGACGAACGGGCCGATGAACTGTTGCGCCACGCCGACATCGCCTTGTATGCGGCCAAGGCGGCGGGCCGCAACACCTGGCGCGTGTATGTGGAAGCCATGGGCAACCTGGCCCGCGACCGGCGGCAATACGAGCAGCAACTGCGCAACGCCATGCAGCACGATCAACTGGAACTGCGCTACTTGCCTCGCTTCGACGTGATCGCCGAGCAACTGCACGGTTTCGAAGCCCAGATCTTCTGGCACCACCCCGAAAAGGGTGAGCTGGGTGGGGCCGACTTCATCCCCGTGGCGGAAACCTCGGGTCAGTTGGAAGAACTGGGCAGCTGGGTCTTGATCAACGTCTGTGAAGAAGCCGTGACCTGGCCGAGCGATGTGAATGTCTCCCTCGCGGTTTCACCCCGGTGGTTCAACAGCAGCTTCCTGCTCAACCAGGTGCAGGAAGCGCTCGAAACGAGTGGCCTGGCGCCTCACCGGATAACCTTGGAAGTGGCCGAAGGGGGGCTGCTGGCCGACCACAAGGCCGTCGCCGCCACCCTCCATGCGCTCAAGGATCTTGGGGTGCGGATCAACATCGATAAGTTCGGCACCAACATCGCCTCCCTGCGCGAGGTGCTGGACCAGCCGTTCGATGGCATCCGCTTCGATCGCAACATCCTCTCGCAGTTGGGCCTGGAGGACGACAAGGAAGGTGTCCTGGCGATGAGCCGGTTGAGCCGCAGCGTCGGGCTCATGGTCACCGCCGAAGGGATCGAAAACGCCCGACAATACAGCCAACTGCGCAACGTGGCCTGCGACCATGTCCAAGGCCCCTACTTCGGCGCGGCACTGCCCCGCTCGGAAATGGCCTCGTTCTTCACCACGCCGCGGTGGCTGTAACCCGCCGCGCCACCGCTATCGCGAGCAGGCTCGCTCCCACAATGGCCCTGTGTTGTACCCAAACCTCAAGGCCACCCAATAACCCTGTGGGAGCGGGCTTGCTCGCGATGGGGCCAGCACTGCCAACATCACCGCAAGCTGAATTCCCCCTACAAACTCAACCGCCCCCGTTCCTCCTCTGTCAGCCGCTGGCGGCTCTGTTCATCCAAAGGCCCCGCGCCCAGGACCTGGACCGGGCTGGCCGGGTCGTAGGCCCGTGGGGCTTCGCGGCTGGCGCCATCGCGGGACGGGGCCAGTTGCTCGGAACCAAAGCTCACCACCTGCACGGTGAACACCGACGCCTGGTTCTGCCGCGCGGCGTTCTGTTGCTGACGGGCGACATCCTCAGCCGCCTGCGTCGCCGAGGACGCCGCCGAACTGGCCGAGGTGATCGCCCCGGTGGTCACCGACGCCGCCAACGGCACGCCGGTGGACTTGCCCTGGGGCTGGATGTTGGCCGCGTTCACCACGGTCAAGGCCGCGATGTTGACGTTGCCCGACACCCGAATCCCCGCCTCGCCCGCATCGATGGTGCCCAGTGGGGCGATCAGGTCGATATCCCCAGGTGACACTTCAGCAATCGGGTTGAGGGTGGCGATACCCGCGCCGATACTCGGTACTGATGGCGACAAGGTGACGTTGCCCCAAGTGTCATACACGCGCCTTGGCGGCGTATAGACCACCGTCGTCTTCGAACCGCGCCCGGCGTTGATATCGCCCCCGGCCGACCAGCCGAGGATCGACCCGCCAAAGGTGGTCATGATCCGGCTCTGGCCCAGCAAAATGCTGCCTTGGGCGTACAACTGAATGTCACCCCGGCCTTGGGTGATGACCCCGGCCGAGGCCGGTGGCGCGTCACCTTCGATCCCGAATACCTGCTGCCCGCCCGGGGTCAGCACCTGGATATCGCCGCCAAAGTCGGTGTGGATCCCCGAACCGCCGTAGAGCGTGATGTCACCGTCGTAGCGAATGGTGTTGCCCGCCACATCCTTGCTGGGGAACAGCGCGGCAATCGCCTCACGCCCCCGGCGGTAACTGCCACTGCGCTCGCCACCGACGGTGTTGTATTCGCGCCCCCCGGCCTTGAGTTCGGCGAAGTAGCTCTGCCGGGCGAAGACGTTCTGCTGTTCCGTCGGCAGGCCGGCGAAAAACGCCAGAGCCTGGTCTTCGCCAGCGCTGTAGCCGAAGCGTTGACTCAGCCACTGGATCAGTTCGCCGCGATAATCTTTCAGCGCCGCGCCTGGTTGCAGGTAACGCGCCAGCAAACCCCGATAGTTCGGCCCCTGGGGGCCAGCCCCGGCAATCAGCGCGATCGAGGCGCCCCCGTCACGGACCTGCGCCGCCGGGTCGACATTGCCAATGCTGTTGAAACCGCTCTCCTGGTACAACTGCCCCACGCCCGGGCCCGACCCGTACAGGTTGCGCCCGGCACTGACCTCCAGCAGGCCGGGACCGGCGATATTAAAGGTGCTCAGGCGGATGTCGCGCCCAGCGGAAACCTGGGAAATTTCATCGCTTCGACTGTGCACGATCAAGTTACCGATGGATTGCCCGCCAGCCGAACCACTGACGGCAGCAGGCACATCAGTCGCGGTGTTCAACGGCAAACCGGAGTTGACAATGTCACGCCCGGCCATCACCCGCAGCGGGCCTCTGCCCTCGTAGCGCACTTCGTCACCCGATTCTGGATAACGAATCACTTCGCCTGTCCGCAGGCCGACGATATCGCCCTTCCCCGCATAAAAACGCACCGGCTCGCGCCGGGTATACGGCTGGACGCTGAAGGTATTGGCGCCAAAACTGAATTACGGGAATTCGCTCGGCGCGACATAGACCCCTGTGCCGTAATTATCATAGTTCGGATTGCTGTTGATCCCGCTGTAGCCGGCGAAGGCCGGGCGCAACGGACTGGACAACAGGGCCGGATCGGCCCCCGACTGCGTGACCGCATAACCGCCGGCATAAATCGAATCGGCGGCGATCAGTTGCAACTCGGCATTGGCCGAGGGCGCGGTCATCAACGAGAACCCCGATGCCACGTCACTGACACCACGGGCCGATGGTCCGTAGTAGAGGCTGCCATTGGCGGCGACGGCCCGCAGGATCGAGGGGTAGACAAAACGTCCGCCGGCGACTGAGGCATTGAGACCGGCCAGTTTTTCAATGGCGACGATGGGCGTCAGGTTACCGCCGACACTGAACAGGTCGATGGCGGTATTGCCGGTCCACAAGGAGAATTGGCTCAGGCCGCCGCCACTGCGATAGGCACCTTCGCGGTCGGTGTAGCCGGTGGAGTTCTGCATCACCACCCGTCCCGGATCGCCCACCCCTTGCAACACCAGGTCGCCACGGCTGTCCAGGCTGACGCCGGCATCCCCCGGCATCAGGGTCACGCCGCCGCGAGCGGTGGCCATGGTGGAAACGTAAGCGTCATAGGCCCGAGACTCTTTCGGATCCTGGAAAGCGCCATAGCTGCCGTAGGTCAGGCCCAACGCTCCGATCGCTCCAGCCTGCAACTGCAACGAACCGCGCAGGTTGGCCAGCATCCCGTTCAGATCAGCCGCCGCGCTGACACTCTCTCGTGCCGCCTGGGAAGGGTTGAGTTCACCACCGATGCGTAACCGCAGGTCGCCGCCGCCGGTCACCACCAGGCTGCCATCGGCGGCAACCCGGCCACTGCTGCCCACGGCCAGCACCAGCCCCTGGCTGCGCTCCACATCGGCGCCCAGGACACCGAGTTGCTGGGAAATCAAGCCGGCGTCGCCGCCCACATCGACGCTCAGGTTTCCGCCGCCCAGCGTGCCGAGCCCGGTAACGCCCGTCAGGTAGGGATCACCCGCCTCGGTGGAAGGCTGCTGGGCGAAGGTGCCGAAGTTGATCCACCAGGCGGTGGGGATTTGCGTGGCCGGATCGGCCGTGGTGCCTGTGCCTTGGCGCCATAACCAGTTGCCCATTGCCGCAGACGTGTTCTGTGCCCCACTGCCGACGTTTCTCTTGGAGAACGAATCGCCGTGCAGGTCACCGCCCACCGTCAGCTTGAGGTTACCGCCTTGCTCCGGGTACCAGGCCTGGTAAGCGCCACCGGTGGTGAGCGATTCATAGGCGGCACCCGCAGCCCCCAGCACACTGCCATCGGGCTGTCGGCCACGGGCCTGCTGATAGGGGTCGTCGGCGCCAGGCGTCAACGAGGCCGACTGGGAGCCGGCGGTGTAGACCCCGAACAGCGACCGCATAGTGAAGTCACCGGCACTGAGCAACTCCAGATCCCCGGTCCCGGTGCGCAAGACGCTGAACAGCTGGCTGCCGGGAGTGACCTTGGTGCGGATCGGCTCCGGAGGGTTGTCGGGAACCACAGCCAACACGCACCAGTCAGGAAACCAGGTGCAGAAATCCAGCGCCTCAGGCGGCACAGGCTCCCCTGGTACACCATAATTGTTGGTCGGAGACCAGACCAAAACCGTCTTGGGCGGCGCCGGCATGCACGCTTCGGGAACCCAGGTGCAGAAGTCCAGCATTTCGGGTGGCACTGGTTCCCCCGGCACTCCAAAGTTGCTGCCCGGCGCCCAGACCAGCCCCGTGCCGCCACCTCCGCCACCGCCACCCCCGGTCTGCTCGCGCTTGGCCAGGTAATGCCCGTCGGCCAATTGCAAACTGCCCGCCTCTGCATGAGGGCGGGTGATGCGGCTATCAGCCGCCTCGGTATCGGCCCCCGCCACCCAACGCATCGACCAGGATTGCGAGCCGGCCGGCAGCAGGCTTGCGACCGCCCAATTTCGACCCTGGATACCGTTATCGACCGGGCGCAATTCGATCAGGTCGACCCCCTCGGCCAGCTTGACGTCGGTGCCGGAAGGAATCAGCGCGCCGGAGCCCAACGCCAGGGCGCTACGCAACGTCAGCCCGCTGCCCGGCACTGCGCCCCCCTTGGGCCAGGTGCCGTCCTTGACGGTTATGCCCATCGGCAGGCGGGGACCGGCTTCCAGGCGAGTGTCGACCGGCAAGCTGACCGCCGCTTTGAGCAAGGTGCCGGCGGCATACAGGAGGTTGCCGCTGGCATCGCGGATGGCGGCCTGCAACAGCGTACCCGCGGGCAGGTTCAGGGCCTCGCCCAGGCTCAGCGTGGTCGGCAGCTCAAGCCCCGCCGGCAGGCTGCCGCCCTTGAAGGGCACGTCATAGTTGAGCAGGCTGCCGGCCGGATACAGGGTGCCCTCGGCCAATTCGACACCGGCCCCCGGCACCACCAGGTCAGCACCGAACGGCTGTTTCCCGCTGAGCAGCAACCAGCCATTGCCATCGGTGCGCAACGTCGGGTCGCCGGCGTCTGGCGGCGCGAAACCATCGTTGATGCTGCCATAGATGTTCAGGTTGCCACCGGCGCGCACCACCAGGTTGCCCGCCTCGCCGGAGCCATACACATCGGTCTTTTGCGTATGGCGGTTGAGGCTGGCGTAGCGATAACCGGAAAGGTCCAGGTCACCCTGCACCACCAGGTCGCCGTCCGGCGTCTTGCTGAGGATCTCCACGCCGGGCCGCAGGTGCAGCGCATCGGCGTAAGTGGCATTGTTCAGGCCGGCCAGCTTGCCGTTGAGCAGATTGCCGTTGTTCAGCGCGGCATTGATGAACGCCTCGCTGTCATTGTGTTTATCGTTCAGGTAACCCTGATCGATTACTTGATAAGGCCGCCCATCCACCGCCGGCACGGTGCCGTCACGGGCATCGGTGTAGCGGGCGATCGCGTTGACGCTGATGGAGCGCGCGCCGAGCACCGACAAGTTTCCAGAGGCATCGATGGCGATATCGCCGTACCGCGGATCATCGACCCGCAGCCGCGGGGCATTGAGCTCCAGGGTGCCACGGGCCCGGCCGTCATATTGTCCCGGGCCATTGCCCAGCGGCGCGCCGGTGCCGTGGCGCAGGTCCAGGCGCGCACCGCTGGCCAGGGTCAAATGGCCGTCCCCGGAGTTGAGTTCGATCAGCGCCCGGTTGGGGCTGTCGATGATCTTGCCGTAGCTGTCGACCCGCAAAATGCTGCCGTGGGTATCGAGCAGCGCGCTGCCGGCGACAGTCAGCCCGTGTTTCGCCGCCAGACGGATACTCCCGACCGCTTGCCCGCTGGCATCGACAGTGCCGAGCACGGTCAGGCTGCCGTTGTCCACCGAGACATTGATGGCATTGGCCTTGAGTTCGTTGCCGATCACCAGGTCGCCTTGCTTGAGCTGGAAGCTGCGCGAGCCAAACACTTGGTCACGGTTCAGCCGCCCGTTCAGCGCGGCGAAATCCCCCAGGGTTTGCCCGCGCAGGTCCACCGCGCCGCCGGCATAGGGCACCAGGGTGCCGCCGGCGTTATAGGTACCGGTGGCGGAACCGAGGATGCGGCCTTGCAGGTCGATCAGGCCGGCATCGGAGTCGAGGGCGATCGCACTGAGCAGGCCGGCGCGGTTGTTGCGGGCGCTGAGGTCGACGGTCGAACCGGCGGCCTGACGGATATTGCCGGTGCGGCTGTCGAGGAACAGATCACCGCCCCAACTGTATTTGCGCACATCGTTGAGCACCACCTCGCGCCCGGCCAGGTCGATCCGGGCGTTGTCACCCAGCACCACGTCGCCACTGGCGCCGAGGGTGAGCTTGCCGCTGGGCAGGCGGACCGTGCCGTCGAGCAACAGGCTGCCGGCCTGTAGCTGCAACTCAGCCCCCAGCGCCGCGTTGTCGACGGCTGCGGCCGACACCCCGGCAATACCCGCCACCGTCAGCGCGCCACCGGCGGTGATGCGGTTGACCGAGCCTGCCTCGCCGGTCCACAGCGGTGTGTTCACCCGCAGGTCGCCGCCGCTGTAGCTGTAGCCTTTGCCGCTGACGTAGTCGCCACGGGACTGGTACACCTGCAACGCGCCTTTGTGGGTGGCGGTGATGCGCTGGCTGGCGGTGAGGTTGACCTGGCTGACGCCCAGCGTGAGGCGCTGCGGGTTGTCGAGGTTGTGGGCCTGGGCATGCGGGCCGTAACCGAATTCCAGCACCTGGGCCTGGATATCCAGCACCCCGCTGCCGTTGCCAGGTCCGGCCAGCAGCGGCGCGCCGGCCGGCGTCAGCGCACCGTTCCACACCAGGGTGCCGGTGCGAATGCTGGCATGGTCACCGGCCGCGCCGTAGCCGTAGATCGCCGGCGTGCCGAGGACCAGCCGCTGGAGGCTGGACTTGCCCGTCAAGGGGTCCAGGGTGCTGAGCTCGACGCTTTCGTAGAAGTTCACCGAATCCCGGGCATTGAGCACCAGGTTTTCCAGGGCGGGCGCGCCCTTGAGGCGATCGCCGCGCAGCAGGCGGTCAAGCACCTGCTGGTTGAGGGTCAGCCCCTTGGGCAGCGCCTGGCGTTGTTGGGCCGCCGCCAGCGCCTGGGCCGAACCGATGTTGATCGCACCCACCGCCAGCGTCAGGTTGCGCGTGCCGAAACGCACCGACTCATCGAGGTTGAAGGCATTGTCGGTCGCCGCGGTGATGGTGCCTTGGGAATAGAGTTCGGTGGTGCCGCTGCATTGCCCGCTATCACACTGGCCGATCAGGATCGAGCCCGGACCATCGGTGCCCGCGCTTGCGGTAGGCGGTAGCACATCGAGCCAGCCATTGGACACCGCCAGCAGGCTGTTCTGGCCTGGGTTGTAGACGAAACCGCTGCGGGAGTCGAACGGTGTGCTGCCTTGACCCAGGGTATTGATGCTCGCCCCCTGCTCCACCACGATGGCGCCGGCCTTGCCATTGGTGGCGAGGAACACCTCACCGGCCTTGAGGCCGCTGCCCTGGCGCAGAATGATGTCGGACAGCGTCGAGTTGAAGTTCACCAGATTGCCGCCCTGGCCGTAGCTGACGCCGGGCAGCGTGCCAATCGACAGGCGCGGAGCCTGCAAGGCATTCAATGCGTGATCATAGAGCGAGGCGCCGGCGAAACCCGCCGTGGCCTGTTGACCGACCGGCAGCACTTCGAGGCGGGCGGTGTCGGCAAAAACGCCGACGCTGCCGCCCAGGCCGCCCTCGGCCGGTTTGAAACGGGCTGTTCCGTTGAATCGGAATGTCTCGGCGGGGTCGCCCACCCCTTTGAACTTGAGCTTGAGGGTCTTGCCATCGGCCTCGATCATCGGCCGCGGCACGCCTTTGAGCGCGGCGTCGGCCTTGGCGAACGCTGCGTAGCCGGTTTCGTTGTATTGCGAATAACGCCGCAGCACGGCCGCCGAGGTCAGGATCACTTGGCTGGACAGCGCATCGCGAATATTGCTGTGGGCAATCGACAGCCCTCCCGAGGTGGCCCAGGAGCCGTTACGCATGGCCAGGCTGCTGGCCATTTTCCCACTGTCGGCCAAGCCATTGAGTTCGACCCGGAACGCCCCCGGCAACAAGGCATAAGTCGAGGGCAGCAAGGTGTAGGTGCCCGCCGGCAGGCCTGGAACACCCGCGTCCAGGGTAATGCGCTGGCCGAGCAGCGGATCGCGCGCCCCGGCCTCCCCTGACGGCGGCGCGTAGCCGCGCTGGTCGCCGGGGACGATGGCGTACACCGGGTTGGTGTCCAACCCCGGCAGTACCAGGCTACCGTCCGCACCGATCTGCACCAACGGGTTGTAGCGCGCGTCGGTAGAGCCGCCCCGCCCGGAAATGAAACCGGCGCCGGCCAGTTCGCCGCCACCGGACAGATCCAGCACGGCACCGGGTTGCACGTCGATGCTGTGGCCGATCATCGAGACGCCCACCGACAACACGTTGACCGACGTGCTGCCCCCCGCGCCGATCAATTGGACGTCCTTGCCGTTGTAGCGATAGGACAAGCCGTCGACCGTGCCGCCATAAGGCATGTTCAAACCGGCCCCGCTGACCGACGTGACACTGCCCGGCAACAACTTCAAGGTCTGGATATCGCCCCCTTCTTCGCCCAGGCTGAGCAGCCCCAACGGCGCCCGCAGCACGCCGCCCTGCAATAAGATACCGGCGTCCAGGCTCAGCGAACCGAACACCGAATACGGTTGGGCCGGCAGCGTGTCGGTGGTACGCCCGATCCGCAGGGTCGAGTCGGCGGTGGTCTTGACCCGCGCCGTGGCCCCCGTCGTCGGATAGATCTGCGCCGCCAGCAGGGTCAGGTCGGCGTTGCTGAGCAGTTGTGTGGCCGTACTCTCGATATTCAGCGGCGAGCCGCCAAGAAAACGCAGGTCGCCCCGGCTGCTCAACTGCGCCTGGGCAAAACCGCGGCGATCGACCTCCAGGGCCGGGCCCTGCTGGCGCGCCAGCACGCCATGGGCGCCCAGGGTCAGGACATCGCGAAGGTCCAGCAGATCGGCGTTGACCTGCAATTGGGCGGCGCTGTCCTGCACCGACAGGCCACCCTGGATAGTCGGGCGTACATGCACGTCGGCGCCTCGCGCCGCGGCCCCCGCCAGACGCACATAAGGGGCGTTCAAGGCTATTCGGCTGTCACCCGGCGCGCCCTCGGCCAGCGCCAGGGAGCCGGTATAGATCTGCAGGCTCTGCGCCAGGTTCAGGTTCACATCACCGGCAAACGACAGGATGCCGTTGCTGAGCAAGGTCAGGTTGGCGAACCCACCGCGGCTGACTTTATCGACGTCCAGGCGGCCCTGGCCGTAGCTCATCAGGCCATCGGTGGCAGCGCTGCCGGTGCCCCGGGACAGGATCAACTCACGCGGCACCCGCACCTGATCGTCCACCGTCGAGCGATCGTACAGCGGGGTTTCCAGCGCCACCGCCAGGCTGCCACCGGCAGCGCCCACACCGCCGGAAGCCGCCTGGAACTCGCCGTCCAGACGCAAGCCATTGTTCGAACTCAAGGCGCTGCTCCCGCCCGCGCTGCTCAGCGTCGTGGCGCCTTGGCCACGGATATCCAGCTCGGCCTGGGCGCCGCTGGCCAACAGCCGCGCGCCCTGCTTCACCACCACGAACAGGTCCGGCGCGCTGGCCGTGCCTTTGTCGGTGTCGACGCTGCCACCGATGACAATGCGGCCGGCGTCATCCACCCGGCCGTAACGCCGGTTCTGGGCATCCACTGCCGTGAACGCGCGGGCCGAGACGTCCAGCCGTGCATGCTCACCCAACAGGATCGAACGCTGATGGGGACGTTCGACCACCGGAATATCCGCCAGCCCCGCCGGCTTGATCTGGGGCAGCAGGATTTTCCCACCCCAGGCATCGAGTTGCCCGTCGACGCTCAACTGGCCGACGCTGGCCAGGCTCAGAGTGCTGCCTGGATCGACGCTGATCCGCGCGCCCGTGCCGACCACCAGCGCCGCCGTTTCCCGCTCGCTGGCAGTGGACAGGATGCTGCCGGCCTGCAGGCTCAAGTTCGCGCCCTTGCGCTGGCTCAACACGCCTTTGATCGCATCCTGCTGGTACAGCTCAGGGGTCCAGAGCGCCAACAGCGGCTGCGGGTCACTGCCGGTCGCTGCGTCCTGAAGGTTATCGCCAAAGTGGTACACCGGCATGCTGACGTCCAGCTGGGTGCCATCGCTGACGGTCAGTCCCTGGTTACCGGTAATGTCGTAGGCCGAGAAGCCCTTGTTGAAGAAGTCATTGCCCAACACCAGGCCCGCGTCGGCGTCCGCCACCGGGTGGTCGCTGAGGGTCACCTTGCCGGCCTGCACGCTCAGGCGTCCGCCGCCATTGACCCCATGGCCGCGCAGCTCACCGTCGAGGCTCAGCACCCCGTCGCCAGCGGACGTATTGGCGTTGGCCGCCAGGGTCAGGTTACCGCCCTTGCCGCCACGTTGCTTGCCATCGGCCAGCAGCGCGGCGCCCGATGAAACCTCGATCAGGCTGCCGCTCGCCAGCGGCAGGTCGCCGCTGCTGCGCAGGGACACGTTGCCGCCATTGAGGAACGGCAGCGCGCTGCTGTCATTCGGGTTGTGCAGTTGGTTGCTCCAGAGGCCCCGGGTATCGAGGGTCACCCCCTCGCCCACGCGAACGGCGGCGCGGCTGCCGTCAACGGCATCGATGCGGGTGTCCTCGACCCGGGCGCTCTCACTGATTTGCTGCAACACGTTGCCCAGGGCAATCTCGCCGCCCCGCGCCGCCAGGTTGGCGTCGACCTGGACCTGCGGCCCGTACAGGGTAATGCTGCCGGCCGGCGCGACCTGCAGGTCTCCTTCGACCTTGATGCTGCCGGTGGCGGCGATCTTCACGGCGCCAAGGCCGAAGCCGTTGAGCTGTTCACTGTTCAGGTAAAGGCGGCCTTCGCGCCCTTCAGCCACGGTGTCCTGGAGCCCCACTCCGGCCGCGAGGGATTGATCCTCGGTCCCGAGGACGATGTCCTGCAGCGTGCCGGCATTGGCGCGCAAGGCGTATTGCAGGGTACCGCTGCTTTTCACGTAGTAAGGCACGTAGTTGCCAACGATCAGTTGCGCGCCACGGGCCACCGCCTTCGCCGACTGGTTGTAACCGTCCAGCCCGACCTGGGCGGCCTGTACCTGGCGGTCGCTCTGGAAGGTGTCGCCGACCACCTGGCCTTCCAGCACGGCGTTGCGCGTGCCGATCACCAGGGAGCCGGCGTCGCGACCGACGCTGTAGCCCTGCTCGAAACGCTCCCGGGGTGCGATCAGCGGACTGTAGTAGAACCGGCTCTGGCCCCAACGCGTACTGTAATCCTCGTAACCCTGGTACACCCCTTCATAGAGGATGTCGCCAGGGGCGCTGGAGATTTCATACAGTCGCCCGTTCGCACCCTTGAGCCAGCTTTGCTTGACCATGCCGGACTGCACATCGAGGGTGCCGCCGGACAGGTTGATCTGCGAGCCCTTCTGCGTCACCACATCGTTACCGCTGAAGGACACCGTACCGCCCTGGGCCATCCACTCACCCACGCTGTGCACGCGGGTGCCCAGGTAGCCGCCGACCTCCAGCAGGCCACCGGCGGTGTACCAGCGATCCGTCGCGTAGCCGTTGGTGCCGGCGGGCACGAACACCAGGTCGCGGGTGTCGACCCACACGTCCTTGCTGTTCAGGCCGCCCTTGTCGCGGTTACCGGGGGCGTCGCGCTGTTCGTTGCCCTGGACGTTGATCTTGATGCTGTTGGATTCCATCGCCACCTTGACGCCCAACGCACCGGACACGTCAATGATCGCGCCAGCGCCGACCCGACTGCGCTGGGCCGCGCGGACGCCGACCTGGCCGCCGCTGGCGAGGGTGATCGAGCCTTTCTGGAAGTCGACGGTGCCGGCGCTGTCGATGGCGATCAACGACTGGTCGCGGCGATAGCCATCGACCGCGACGATAGGCGAAGTGTTGGCACTGGGTGGTTGCAGCAGACCGTTGCGCTGGCTGTCCAGGGCACTGCTGCTATCGAGCAGGATCGCACTGGTGGCGCCCTCGCCCAGGGTCACGCTGCGACTGGCGGTCAGGTGCAGGGTGCCGCGTGAATCCACCGAGGTACTGGCCAGCGCCACGCCGTTTTGCCGCACGTCCTGGCCGGTCAGGCTCACGTCGCCCAATGCTGCCTGCAGCAGGCCGCTGTTGCTGACTTCGCCCGGGCCGCTGGCGACCACTTGATTGCCGCGCACCGACGATTGCGCGTTACCGTCGGTGCCTTGGCCTTTCTTGATCACGAAATCACTGCCGGCGGCCAGCGCGACCTGGCCCTTCTGAGCGCTGATGGTCCCGGCGTTGTCCACTTCGTTGCCCAGCAACAGCACATAACCGCCACCGGCGGTGGAGCTGGCAGGCGCGTGGGTTTCGATCCGCGCGCCCTGCTCGACCCGCACCTTGCCGCCGGCGTTGGTGAAGGTCGGCGCCGCGCCGGGGCTGTAAAGGCCATTGTTCTTGAACTGGTTGTCGTCGAACGCGGTGGCGGCCGCCACCAGGTTGCGCACGTTGATCTGGCTGCTGCCGCTGAAAACGATGCCGTTCTGGTTGAGGATCAACACCGTGCCATTGGCCTTGATCGCACCTTGGACCTGGCTCGGCGCGGTCGCGTTATTGACCCGGTTGAGCACCGCCCAGTCGGCGTTCTGCTGGAAATTGACGGTGGTATCGCGCCCGACGTTGAAAGTGTCCCAGTTGATGATCGCCTTGTCGGCCGTCTGCTTGATCGAGACCTGGGTCTTGCCGCCCGCCTCGGTCTGCACCGGCGCCTCGACGTTGCTGAAGACCGGTTTGCCATCGGCGCCGATCACCAGGTTCAGGCCATTGCCACCCAGGCCGTTATGAATGGTTTGCGGGTTGGCGAAGGCTGACGCACGGCCCGCCGCCTGCAAGGCCTGCTGCGCGGCGATCGCCGCCACCGTGTTGTTGAGGTTGCTCAGCGAACGCTGCAATTGCTGGTTGGCGGTCTGCTGTTGCGCCAACGGTGGCGGCGCGCCTGGAACCTGCCCGCCCGGGCGAGCGGCATGGGTGGCCTGGGCCGCGCCTTTGGCGGCAAACCAGCTCGAACTGAAAGCCGCCGGCTGCGCGGCCTGGGCCGTGCCCGTGAGCACCAACAGGCCAATGGCCTGGGCCAGTGGGGTCAGGTACAACGCGCCCTGTTCCAGTACCGAGCGAGAGGATCCAGGGGCGAAGCCGCGAGGCGTCGGTTTCGAAGTTTTTTTAGACAGACGCATCACTATCCGATCCTTTTCCCATAGCACAGAGTTAGGTCACACAGCCGCCCGAGGTGGCCGTATCGATACCTGATAGGCGGTTACAACGGTGCGCGACCGAACGCTTGTCATACAAAGTTCATCTGCGTGCTGGCCGGGCAGCGAAATCATCTGGAACAGCGAAGCGCGCAGGGTTTTCAGGCGCAGAAAAACAACATCGGCAGCGCCAACCTGGCCGCTACCGATGCTGTTTTCAGAGTGGCCACATCCTGTGGCCGAAGGTGCTTCCTGCGTGCGGCTTACAAACGACCTTTGCCGTTGCAGACGCTGATGTTGGCAATATCCAGGCCGTCGCCATAGGCGTTGTCGAGGAAGGTTTTCTTGATTTCGCCAGCCAGGTTGGTCGGTGTTGCGCTGGTGCCAGGGACGATGGCGAAGGCGTGGGCGTTGATGACGGTGTTTTTGGTGCCGGTGTACAGGCTGGTCAGGAAGTTGCGGATGGCGGTGGCATCGGCAGCGGTCTTGTAGCACTGACCCACGAGCAGGTTGGTGTAACCCACGATCGGGTACTGATTGGCACCAGTGGGAACAGCGGTGTCATTGGCGGCGGAACCGAAGGTAGGGACCCACTTCAATGGGTTGGCACGATCGGCAGCGGTAGCCGGGACTGGAGCGGTACCCAGGGCGGCGGTGGTGTTGGCCAGGCTTGGCAGTGGCGCGGTGCCGGCGGCTACGGCGTTTTTGCTGACGCGAGCAACCACGGCGTTGTTGTTGGGAGAAACAAAGTCCGGGCTGACATAACCGATGGCGCCATCGGTGGCGTTGACCGCGGTCACGATGTCAGCGCTGCCGGCATCGGCCTGCCAGTTGGCAGGCTCGGCACCCAGGTTGGCCGTGGTAAAGGTGCTGCTGACGCCGAACTTGGTAGGGCAGGAATCGTTCAAGAAGCGGGCGAACAATTCGGTGGTGCCGCTGCTGCCGGAACGGTAGATGACCTTGATCGGGGTGGCGTCGCTGTTACCCAGGATCGGGCCCCAGGTGGTCACGGTGCCGGAGAAAATGTTGCACAGTTGGGCGCCGGTCAATTGCAGGGTCGTGGTGCCGCTTTTCTTGTACGGGACGGTCACCGAAGTGCCCACCGATGGAATCTGGATCAGTTTGCCGAAGGTGGCACCGAAGGCGGTGTTGTAGTTGGTCAGTTCAGTCTGGCTGATGACCGAGTCGCTACCGGCGAAATCGACCGGGGTACCGGCAGGCTGGCTGATCGAAGCGGGTGCGTTGGTCAGGAAAGCGGTCTTGCCGGCGCCGCTGCCGACACCGGTGTAGCTGAAGTCTGTCGGCAACAGACGTGGCAGAGGCGAAGCGCCGTTGTAGAGTCTCTCAGGCAGGGTGGCACCGCCACCGACAACCGCGGCCATCGATTGGGCCGAAGCCAGGGCGGCTACTGCCAGGGACGCTGCGATCATAGTGCGCTTAAACATGAAGAATCTCCTTTCGTCGTGTTCGTACGTAGGTTGAGTGACGCATGCTTGCCGTCATGGCGCTCGGTCCTGTGCCGATGGCGATGGGGTGAGGCCATGGGTTAGAAACTCGCAGCTTCCGGTGACAGATAAAGGAAAAAACCTCGGGAGTTGAGGGCTGTTTTCAGGGTGTTTTTCTCGGGTGTTCGAGGGCTCTGGATCGTGGGTTCAGGCGGGTTTCACTATTGAGCCCGGCATGGTGGGAGTGGAGGTCGCGGCGGGTGGTTGCCTGGCGAGCAAACATGACAGAACGAGGAACCCGAGTTTGGCGTGGGCAAGGCTCGGGAGATGTCTGATGCATTGAAAAAAATTTTGCCGATCAGCTTTTGTGGCGAGGGAGCTTGCTCCCGCTGGGTTGCGAAGCGACCCCAAACAGGTCCAACGCGATCCGCCTGATGTACCGGGGTATCAGGTTTTGGGGCTGCTGCGCAGCCCAGCGGGAGCAAGCTCCCTCGCCACGGTTTTTTGCGCGGCGGGCTATTGAACCAACTGGTTGATCTCGATAATCGGCAACAACACCGCCATGACAATCACCAGCACCACGCCGCCCATGACCACGATCATCAACGGCTCCAACAATGCGGTCATGCCCATGGCGCGGCGTTCGATGTCGCGGGACAGGGTTTGCGCGGCGCGGTCGAGCATCGGTGGCAGGCAGCCGGTTTTCTCGCCGCTAGCGATCAGGTGGATCAGCACCGGGGGGAAGACTTTTTCCACCCGCAGCGCCGCCGCCAAATTGACCCCTTCGCGGACCTTGGCCGTGGCCTCGCTGACGCTCTGGCTCAGGCGCTCGTTGGACAACGTCTGGCGCGCGGCCTCAAGGGCTCGCAACAACGGCACCCCGGCGCCGCCGAGAATTGCCAGGGTGGAAGCAAACCGCGCGGTGTTGAGGCCCAGTACAAAACGCCCGATCAGCGGCAGGCGCAACACCCGTGCGTGCCAGTTCAACCGTGCCGCCGGTTTGCGCAGATACAGCCGCCAACTCCAGAAGCCCCCGGCCAATACCCCAAAACACAACCAGCCCCAGGCGCGAATGAAGTCACTGGCGGTGAGCATCGCCACGGTCAGCCCGGGCAAGTCCTGGCGGGCCTGGGAGCTGTCTGATATACACAACAAACGCTCCAGACGAAGAGGAGAGTGTAGCAGTCGGTGGTGGCCGGATCAATAAAAAAATACGGGGGGGGGGGGGGGGGGGGGGGGGGGGGGG